>JANOWB010000069.1:0-11056 GCA_031417695.1 Polaromonas sp. | reverse complement strand
TGTCCAGGCACTGGCCATCCACTTTTTGCTGGACGCATCAGCAAACTTTTTAAACTGACAGATGGCCATGCCCATGTAGGTCGGGCTACCCATGAAGATTGCGTCAGCGGCATCCAGGCTGGCCCAATGCTCGTCAGTCAAATTACCGTCTGCGTCAATGGCGATCAGCTCTGCGCCTGCGCCGTCGGATACGAACTGCGCGACGCGCTGTGTATGGCCATAACCGGAGTGATAAACAACAACTACTTTTGACATGAAAAAATCCTGATGAAGTTAAAAGAACAGAAAAACAAAAGTGACAGGCTAATCGAAATTCAACCGCCGCGCTTGGCGTCCACGCTCCAGGCGCCTGCGCCCCACGCCGCTACGGTCAGCAAGCCGCCAACGATGGCCATATTTTTGAAAAACGCCTGCATTTGGGAAGGGTCAGACAAGGGGTGAAAGATAAACGAAATCACGAAAGTAAAAAACGCAATGCCCAGTGCGGCCCAGCGAGTTTGAAAGCCCACCAACAACAAAAGACCCAAGCCAAGTTCCACGGCGATGGCAATTGCAATGGCCAGCTCAGGCAGCGGCACGCCTTTGGAAGCCGCGTAGCCAACGGTACCCGCAAAGCCGCCAATTTTGCTGAAACCAGCAGGTATGAACAGCAAAGCCAGCAGCAAGCGGCCAACCAAAGACAGTGGGTTTTGAAGAGAAGTAAACATGATTAGTCCTTTTAAAAAGTGAAACTGAAAATATAAAATTCTGGGCAAGCAGGGTAAGCATGACAAATTGCGCGCAGATCACCCCGCTAGGTCAAACACCAACACTTGCGCGTCGTGCCCGTTGGCCAATTGCAACTGACTCTCTTGCACCAGCAAAGCGGCATCGCCCGGCTCAAGCTGTAGGCCATTTGCTTGCAGCTGGCCGCTGATCAGCTGCACATAGGCCTTGCGAGCCGGATCCAGAGCTAACTCAGCGGTTTCGCCAGCATCAAACAGCCCGGCGTACATTTTTGCGTCAGCATGAATCGTGACTGACCCCGCTGCGCCATCGTTCGACGCCACCAGACGCAATTTGCCTCGCTTGTCTTGCGCCGCGAAAGTTTTTTGCTCGTAGCCAGGCGCAATGCCTTTCACGTTGGGCTCTATCCAGATTTGCAAAAAATGCGTGGTTTGGCCTTCAGCGTGATTGAACTCGCTGTGCTGCACGCCGCTGCCCGCGCTCATGCGCTGCACATCGCCCGGCGGTATGCCTACAGTGTTGCCCATGCTGTCTTTGTGCGCCAGGTTGCCTTGCAGCACGTAACTAATGATTTCCATGTCTTTGTGGCCATGCGTGCCAAAGCCCTTGCCGGGGGCAATGCGGTCTTCGTTGATCACGCGCAAGTTACCAAAGCCCATGTGCTGGGCATCGTAGTAGCCCGCGAACGAGAACGAGTGGTACGACTTGAGCCAGCCGTGGTCGGCGTAGCCACGGTCTGAAGATTTTCTGAGGGTGATCATGCTGGGCTCCTTTCAATTAGCTTTCAATTAGCATTTATTTACTGTTTAACTGCTGCTCGAGTAACGCTTGATTAACGTTGAATCAAGGCTTACTCAACTTTTAGCAAACTTGAAGTCAACTGTAATCAGCCAAGCGTAAAAAACGGTTGCTTTAATTTGATGGCATCATTGAAAAAAACTGAACGATTGAGCCATTCATGTTAAAAAATTCAATACGCGATTCGTTAACGCCCGACGCCTTGGCCATGTTGGGCGCGGTGCATCGCACCGGCAGCATGGCCGCTGCTGCGCGGGAAATGAACATTGTGCCCAGCGCCATCACTTACCGGGTGCGCCAGCTCGAAGACGCGCTCGATGTTTTGCTATTCGACCGCTCGTCACGCCGCGCCGCGCTGACGCCTGCTGGCCATGAGCTGCTCAAAGAAGGTGAGCGACTGCTGGTGGAGCTCGACGCAATTGCCAACCGCGTTAAACGCGTGGCCACCGGCTGGGAGCCTCAACTTACGCTGGCAGTTGACACGATTGTGTCGCGCAGCACCGTGATGGAGCTGTGCAGCGCATTTTTTGCGCTGGGCTCGCCCACCCGGCTCAAGCTGCGGGAAGAGGCGTTGTCGGGCACGCTGCAGGCGTTGACATCGGGCCAGGCTGACTTGGCGCTGGGCGTGGTCATGGAGCCGACCACCGACAGCTTGCTGCACAGCAAGCCGCTGGGCACTATTGAATTTGTGTATGCCGTAGCGCCGCACCACCCGCTGGCCGCAGCCACAGTGCCAATTACCGACGCCATGATGCTGGCGCACCGGGTGGTGGCTGTGGCTGATTCGGTGCAGCGCGGCAGCGGCGTGTCGATTGGCCTGTTGGGCGGGCAAGACGTGTTTACCGTGCCAGGCATGCCGGCCAAGCTAGACGCGCAGCTGCGCGGGCTGGGCGCTGGTTTTTTGCCTGAATACCTGGCGCGGCCGTACCTGCAATCGGGCTTGCTTGTCGCGAAAAAAGTGGCCCAAACTGAGCGGCTGGTTAAACCCAGCTACGCCTGGCGAGCGGCCAGCGGCGGTCCGGGCCGGGCGCTGCAGTGGTGGCTAAAGCAACTGGACAAGCCCAAAACCCGCAAGGCGCTGCTTGAGCAATGAGCGTTGCTAAAACCTGGCACTGGGCAAGCAACACCGGCGCCCGCTTGATTAGCGGCAACGCATCGGCTTCGAGTACATTGACAGCATCAACGCACAACGACTCCCTAAAAAATATATGACAAAAAAACCGCGACCCGCCTCAGCGAAGGCTAAACCTCAAGCCCGCGCCGCCAAGCCCAAAAAAATCGCGGTCATCGGCGCGGGCATCGCGGGCATTGCCTGCGCGCGTACGCTGGCGCAAGCGGGCCACGACGTGGTGGTGTTTGAAAAAAGTCGCGGCGCAGGCGGGCGCATGTCTACCCGCAACACCGAATTTGGCGGCTTCGATCACGGTACCCAGTACTTCACGGTGCGTGACGCGCGCTTTGAAAAAGCACTCGCCACCAGCGGCTCATTGGTCAGGCCGTGGAGCGCCAATACCGTGCGCATACTTGATGAGCTGGGCCGCGTAGTGGCGTCCAGCCTGCCACCCAAAGAGGCGCGTTGGGTGGCAGCGCCGGGAATGAATGCATTGGTTAAACATTGGGCGCAACCTTTAATTAGCGGTGGGCGGCTGCATTTTGAAACCCATGTCAGCCGGATTGAAGCCGACAAGCTGACCAAAAACCAGTGGCAACTGCAAACCGACGGCGCCGACGGCACGGCCAGCGTTCATTCGGGATTTGATGCGGTGGTGATGGCCGTGCCCTCGCCGCAAGCGCAGGCGCTGCTGCTGTCTTCACAAATCGCCAAGCCAATGTTGGCCAAAATTGCGGACGTTAGCGTTGCTCCGTGCTGGACATTGATGCTCGCGTTTCCGCAGGCAGCGCAACCCAACCTGGCGCACCTTGGCCCGCAGTGGAACGCGGCGCGCAGCACGCACCACCGCATTGCGTGGCTGGCGCGCGAGTCGTCCAAGCCGGGCCGCGGCGCGATTGAACGCTGGACGGTGCAGGCCAGCCCTGAATGGTCAGAACGCCACCTGGAAGACGACGCCCCGCGCGTGACAGCCAAGCTGCTGAAAGCGTTTACGGAAGTTACCGGCATTCGCGCCCAGGCCACCTACGCACAAGTGCACCGCTGGCGCTATGCGCAAACCACCGAGCCGCTGGGCAAAACGCATTTGTGGGACGCCACAGGCATTGGCGCGTGCGGCGACTGGTGCTTGGGGCACCGGGTTGAAGACGGCTTTGTGTCGGGGCTTGAAATGGCGCTGGCGCTAGCTTGACACTGGCCGTATTAGCTATATTTTTAGGAGCTGCTCGCGCCCGTATTTATTGGGCTACAGGCTTCTTTTAATAAGATTTATTGCTTAAAAACGGCTGAAATGTCTACGACAGCCTACCGGGGCAGATTCGCGCCCTCACCCACCGGCCCGCTTCACGCAGGCTCTCTTGTCGCCGCATTGGCCAGTTGGCTGGACGCCAAAGCCCACGGCGGCAAATGGCTGGTTCGGCTAGAAGACGTTGACACCCCGCGCTGCGTGCCGGGTGCAGACCAAATCATCTTGCAGCAGTTGAGCGCTTGCGGCCTGCACCCCGACGAGCCGCCGGTTTACCAATCAAGGCGCGGCCTGCTTTACCAAAGTGCTATAGACCAGCTGGTTGCGCAATCGCAGGCGTACCCCTGCGGCTGTTCGCGGCTCGACGTTCAAGTTGCGGCGGCAGCGGCTGGGCAGTTGCGCGAGCGCCATGGCGAATGGGTTTACCCCGGCACCTGCCGCAGTGGGCTACACGGCAAACCCGCCCGCTCGTGGCGGTTTTTAACGGCATTTGAGGTATCAAATCGGTCTTTAGCCCAAACAATACGGGCGCGAGCAGCTCCTGATTTACTAGCAACTACGGTATACTGGACAGACAGACTGCTAGGCGCGCAAAGCCAAAACGTCAGCGCAGAGGTTGGCGACTTCGTCCTAAAGCGTGCCGACGGCCTGTGGGCCTACCAGTTGGCGGTGGTGGTTGACGACGCAGCGCAAGGCATCACGCATGTTGTACGCGGCCAAGACCTGGCCGACAACACCCCGCGGCAAATTTTGCTGCAGCGCGCGCTGGGCTTGCCGCTGCCGCAGTATTTGCACACGCCGCTGGTGCTGGGCGCCAATGGCGAAAAGCTGTCTAAACAAAACGGCGCTGCCGGGGTAGCAGTCGATGAGCC
Organism: Polaromonas sp.; assembly: GCA_031417695.1. Classification (GTDB taxonomy): domain Bacteria; phylum Pseudomonadota; class Gammaproteobacteria; order Burkholderiales; family Burkholderiaceae_C; genus Polaromonas. The sequence goes on along the minus strand of JANOWB010000069.1, from coordinate 6,306 downwards.
ACTGCTTGCCTTGCAAGCCGCTGGCGCAGTGCTCGACTTGACGTTAACGCAAACCTCCGTAGCCACTTGGCTGGGGGCGGCGACTTCGGCGTGGCACGCAGGGTTTTGAATCTTGCTGCCAAGTGCTACGCACGCTTACAATTGAAAGTATTACAAAGCAGCCAGCCGATCGCTGCCGAGTGATCACTGACCCGAGCGCATCGGCACGACTCCACCGACAAGAAATCAACGCAGACCGCAGGCATGTCAAACCAATGAAAACTTCTAACGCCACCGCCCCCCGCCTGTTGTCAAGGTTTGCAGCGCGCCTGACTTACTGCGCCCTGCTGCTGGGTAGCTCAATCGCCATTGCACAGGTCTGCGCTACGCCGGGCAAAGACAGCGCAGTAACCTCGATAGCAGGCGTGATCAACTCTTACTACCCCGGCAGCGCGGGCACGGTAGCGGCAGGTGCCGTGTCGCTGCCGGTTGGCGCGGTGCAGCCGGGCAGCGCAACAGCTATTGCACCGGGCGACTTGGTGATCGTCATGCAAATGCAGGGCGCAAAAATAGACAGCTCGAACAGCGACTGCTACGGCGACAGCGTAGGCACTGCGGGTTGCGCCACCCGTACCACCACCAGCGCGTCTTATGCGGGTGGCCATTTAGCCAGCGGCTACCTGGCGGGCAACTGGGAATACTGCACCGCCACCACCGCCGCTGGTGCCAGCTTGGGCGTAACTTGCGCGGGCACGGGCGGCGGCACGGTCAATACCTACCAAAGCAGCGCGTCAAGCGGCCCGTTAAGCGACGGCAACTTCAGCTACCAGGTCATTCGCGTGCCGCAATACGCCGCCGTTGCACTGACAGCCAACGTGACTCCTTTGCCGTGGAATGGCACAGCCGGTGGCGTGCTGGGCTTGCAGGCCAGCGGCGCTGTGAACTTGAGCGGCTTTAACCTGAATGCCAACGGCAGCGGATTTCGCGGCGGCGGGCAAACCTTTGCGACGCCTTATGGCCCGCCGGTGATTGACCCGATTAACGGCTCCACGTTTTACCGCGCTGTAGCGGGCGGACTGCCGGGCGGCGAGCGTGAAGGTTCATTCAAAGGCGAAGGCATTGCTGGCACGCCGCGGCTGGTGTACAACGGCGCGGCTCAAGTCGATGCGTTGGTAGATGGCATTACCGGCGGCTCACGCGGGCGCGGCGCACCGGGTAACGCTGGCGGCGGCGGCAACAACCAAAACGCAGGCGGCGGCGGTGGTGGCAACGGCGGCCAGGGCGGCCAAGGCGGCGGCGGCTGGAACGACGCTTCGCGGCCCACCACTTTTCGTGATTCAGGCGGCTTTGGCGGCGACGGCGGGAGCCGGGCTGGCAATAACCTGGCCTTGAGCGCATCCCGCCTGATCATGGGCGGCGGCGGCGGCGCAGGCCATGTCGACGGCGGCGGTGTCAGTTGTGACTTGGGCGCTTGGGGCGGCAACGGCGGCGGCATTGTGATCGTTCGCGCCGCCAGCTTGACTGGCACAGGCAGCTTGACCAGCAACGGCAACAACGGCTTGGGGCCCAATACGGGCGGTTCCTGCACCGACGCGGCTGGCGGCGCTGGTGCGGGCGGCACGCTGTACGCGGCGATTGGCGCCGGCTTGGGCGGGCGAGCGCTGCAGGCTACAGGCGGTGCTGGCGGCACTTCAAGTTATTCAGAACACGGCCCGGGCGGCGGCGGCGGCGGCGGTGCGGTGTACTACAACAGCTCGGCGGGCCTACCCAGCATTAGCGCCACCGGCGGGCCTAACGGCGTAGACACGCCCACTATTGCGCCCATCAGCGCCTGGTTTGCCACTTCGGGTACGGCCTCCGTCATCACCAGCTCTGTGGTTGCCGCTACCACCACTTGCTCTACCCAGCTAGCAGTGCAAAAAACAAACGGCACCACCACCGTGGCGGCGGGTTCCACCACCAGCTATACGGTAACGTTCACCAACAGCGGCGCAACATCGGCGGACGGCAGTACCGTTAAAGACGTGCCGAGTGCGGGCCTGAGCTGCACGGTAACTGCTTGCACGCCATCCAGCCTGCCCATTGCGGCGGCCTGCCCTGCGGCCGCCCAGTGGCCCAATTTACTGACCGCAGGCGGATTGCTGCTGGGCACCTTCCCGGCTAAAGCCACGATTACATTCAGCGTGTCTTGCGGCGTGGTAGCTACCGGGCAATAAACGCTGCTGCCGACCTGCGTGGTTGACAATACTCCCATGCTACCTATCGATATTGTTCAACCCGCCGTCGCCACAACTGATAACGCGGCGCAGCCAAAACCACCAAGCACCGTTAATGCCGCGGGCCCAGCCATGTTGCCGCCGCTGCCACGCACTATTCGCAGCTTTGTTCGCCGCACTGGCCGCACCACGGCGGGCCAAGCCCGCGCATTTGAATCTGTGGGGCCGTTAGCCCTGATTTCTTATGCGCCAGAAGCTATTGATTTAGTAGCAGTATTCAACCGCAACGCACCTACCATTTTAGAAATTGGCTTTGGTATGGGCGAGGCCACTGCGTACATTGCGGCGCACAGCCCCGAGAAGAATTTTCTCTGCTGCGAGGTGCACACGCCCGGTGTAGGCGCATTACTTAAACGGATTGAGGAACAACACCTTGCGAACATTCGCATCTTGCAGCACGACGCAGTCGAAGTCATTGACCACATGCTGGCACCCAGCAGCCTGGACGGCATTCATATCTTTTTTCCTGACCCTTGGCACAAGAAAAAACACAACAAGCGCCGCTTGATTCAAGCGCCGCTGGTGGCCAAGCTGGCCGCCCGACTCAGACCCGGCGGCTACCTGCACTGCGCCACTGACTGGCAGCCGTATGCCGAGCAAATTCTTGAAGTGCTAAGCGCCGAGCCGCTGCTACAAAACACAGCGCCAGAAGGCTACGCGCCCAAGCCCGACTACCGGCCGTTGACCAAGTTTGAAAACCGCGGCATCAAGCTGGGGCATGGGGTGTGGGACGTGGTGTTTAAACGGGTGTGAGCCAAAAACAAGTGATGCCTCTGCCCCTTGACGGCCTACCCCTTAGCGGCCTTCCCCTTCACGGCCTGCCCACCCGCAACGGCGTTGGCCCCAGTTGCGTCGGCTTGCCAAAAGGGCCATGGCCCACCATCACTGACTTTTTAGTCGACCGCTTCCCGGCGATCACACGCGGCGTGTGGCTGCAGCGAATGGCCGACCGGCTCGTGGTCGACGAGTTCGGTGAGCCCGTCACAGCGCACCGCCCCTACCCCAGCCACCTGCGCATTTACTACTACCGCGATGTTGAAGTCGAAGCGCGCATTCCGTTTGACGAAGCCATCATCTACCAAGACGCGCATCTGGTCGTGGCCGACAAACCGCATTTTTTGCCGGTCACGCCGTCGGGCCATTACCTGCAAGAAACGCTGCTGGTGCGCCTTAAAAAGCGCTTGGGGCTAGACACCCTGATTCCGATTCACCGCATTGACCGGGAAACCGCCGGGCTGGTGCTGTTTAGCGTGCAGCCTGGCGAGCGCAATGCTTATCAAGCCTTGTTTCGCGACCACGCAGTGACGAAACATTACGAGGCGATTGCGGCGCTGCCAGGCGACCTCGTGTTTCCGCTGACCCGAAAAAGCCGCATCGTTGAAGACGAGCCTTTTTTCAGGCAGCGCGAAGTGCCGGGCAAGGCCAACAGCGAAACGCAAATTGGTGTGATGCAGACCATCGGCAACCTGGCCCGGTACGCGTTGAGCCCAATCACGGGTAAAAAACATCAACTGCGTGTGCACATGAACGCACTGGGCCTGCCCATTTTGAATGACCGAATGTACCCGCCCGTGCCCAGTACGCCAGACGACGACTACAGCGCGGCGCTACAACTTCTGGCCAAGTCCATTGCGTTTACCGACCCCATCACGGGGGAGAAAAGACACTTCGAGAGCAGCTTGAAGTTGCACACTTAAGGCTATGTCTATGTGGCCTGCTCTATTTTCTTTCGTCATTTTAAAATCCAGTCATGCCTTTATCCCCGCAATTCATTGAACACAGCGCGCCGCTAACCGCCGGGGCGCTTGATACGCCTGCCGAGTTGTCCCAAGGCCTGTTGGCGCAAAGCGCCAGCATCGCGCCCAAGTATTTTTACAACCGCCTCGGCTCAAAATTGTTTGAAGCCATCACCCTGCTTACCGAGTACTACCCCACTCGAACTGAAGCAGTGATTTTTGACCTGCACAGCCCGCAGATGGCAAAAGCGGTGCAGGACGCAGGCGTGCAAAACGCCAGCCTGATCGACCTGGGCGCAGGCAATTGCGCAAAAGCCGCTGCCTTCATTCCGTACTTACAACCCACGCAGTACGTGCCGGTTGATATTTCAATTGACTTCATGCGCGATGCGGCTGCGCAGGTACAAGCCAGCTTTCCTGCTTTGAATATCGTCGGCGTAGGCATGGACTTTTCAAGCGCCTTGAGCTTGCCCGCAGCGGTGCAAAACCGTGATCGCGTTTTCTTCTACCCAGGCTCCAGTTTGGGCAACTTCGCGCCGAACGATGCGCTGCGTTTTTTGCAGCAAATTGCCGACCCCGCTCAAGGCAACGCCAGCGGCCTGCTATTAGGTATAGACCTGGTCAAAGACGCTGCAGTTCTGCAAGCGGCCTACGACGACGCGCCGGGCGTAACAGCAGCGTTTAACAAAAACGTGCTGCTCAATATCAACGAACAACTGGGCAGCAATTTTGACTTGCGACAGTGGCGACATGTTGGGCTGTTCAACGCGCAAGAGTCGCGAATTGAAATGCATTTGGAAGCTGTTGAAGCCACCACCGTGCGTTGGCCGGGGCACGAAAGAACCTTTAAAACAGGCGAGCGAATTCACACTGAAAACTCATACAAGTACACGCTGGACGGCATGACTGCGCTGCTTAAAAAAGCGGGTTTCAGCCATGTGCAGCACTGGACGGATGCGCAAAGCTGGTTTGGCGTGTTCTGGGCTTCAAAATAGCTTTTGAGGGCGATTTTTAGCCTTTTTTAGGCATAAAAAGTGCCTGTAGCCCAATGAATACGGGCGCGAGCAGCTATTTAATATATAGCGCTTTAGCTGCCGCGTTCATCCTCTCAATCAAACGCGTTCAGTCACCCAGGCCTGTACTGACTTCAACGCATCAGGCAGTTTTGAAGCGTCAGTGCCGCCCGCCATGGCCATGTCAGCCTTGCCGCCGCCCTTGCCGCCGACTTGTTGGGCGACAAAGTTCACCAGCTCGCCGGCTTTTACTTTGCCAATACTGTCAGTGGTAACACCCGCAGCGATTTGCACCTTGTCGCCGTCCGCTGCTGCCAGCACAATCACGGCAGTTTTCAGCTTGTCTTTAAGCTTGTCCATGGTGTCGCGCAGGGTCTTGGCATCCGCACCTTCCAGCCGCGCTGCCACCACCTTGATGCCTTTGACGTCCACCGCTTGCAGCACCAGCTCGTCGCCCTGCGACGAGGCTAGTTTGCCTTTGAGTGCGGCGACTTCTTTCTCTAGTGTTTTGACGTTCTCCAGCACCTGGTCAATGCGGTTTTGCAGCTCGCTGGGGCTGGCCTTGAGCGATGCGGCGGCCTTGCCTACCGTCGATTCTAGAGATTGCAAATAGCTGAGTGCGTTGTTGCCTGTCACCGCTTCAACCCGGCGAACGCCCGAAGCAACACCCGATTCACTGACAATTTTGAAAACGCCAATATCCCCCGTACGTGCAACGTGCGTACCGCCGCATAGCTCTTTGCTTGAACCGATGGTCAGCACACGAACCGAGTCACCGTACTTTTCACCGAACAGCATCATGGCGCCGGTTTTTTGCGCGGCTTCCATGTCCATCTCGCTGGCGTTAGTGGCGGCGTTGGCCAAAATTTCGGCATTGACATTTTCTTCAATCTCGCGGATTTGCGCGTCCGTTACGGGAGCGTTGTGGGTGAAGTCAAAACGGGTTTTGTCTGCGTCAACGAGCGATCCTTTTTGCTGCACATGGGTGCCCAGCACTTCGCGCAGGGCCTTGTGCATCAGGTGGGTCGCGCTGTGGTTGCGGATGGTGGCGGCGCGAATGGCGGCGTTGACCTGGGCTGTTGTGGCATCACCAACTTTTATCGTGCCGCTCTTGAGAATGCCGTGATGGCCGAACACGTCAGCCTTGATTTTTTGAGTGTCTTGCACGTCGAAGACTGCACCCTCACCCCTGCCCTCTCCCAGCAAAGGGAGAGGGAGTGAATTCCCCTGACTTGCTCCCTCGCCCCTCTGGGGAGAGGGTTGGGGTGAGGGGCTGCCGACTATGATGAGGCCCTGATCGCC
>JANOWB010000068.1:0-6544 GCA_031417695.1 Polaromonas sp. | reverse complement strand
GCAATATGCAAAAGCTGATTTTGGGTCGCGCGCTGTTGTCACCCGATGGCCGCACAACACCCCAACTCATCGTGGCGCATCAGCCGACATGGGGGCTAGACATAGGCGCCGTCAACTACGTTCACCAGCAGCTGCTGGCCGCGCGCGACGCAGGGGCAGCGGTGCTGCTGATATCTGATGACCTGGACGAAGTCATGGCGCTGGGTGACCGCATTGCGGTGATGCACGGCGGTGCGCTAACCGCCGCACACCCTAACGCGCAGTGGACCCGTGAGACTCTGGGGCTTGCCATGGCCGGGAGTAAGTTTGAGGATGTTTTGGCATGATTTTAGGTATAAAAAGTGCCTGTAAGCCAATAAATACGGGCGCGAGCAGCTCCTGTATTGATAGTAACTTTGAATTGGCCAGCTGTGCGTATTGAGCTCCGCAACAGCCGATCAAACGCCGCGTTGCTACTCGCGCCGCTGGGTGCCATTGCCTTCACACTTGCCATCAGTACGCTGCTGGTGTTGTGGGCAGGCGCTCCAGTTGCAGCCACGTTTGGGCTGCTGGCTAAAGGCGCGTTTGGATCGGTGTTCGCCATCAGCGAAACACTGACCCGCGCCACGCCGCTGATGCTGACGGGCTTGGCGGCGGCAGTCGCTTTTAAAGCACGGCTCTTCAACATCGGTGCGGAAGGCCAGTTGTACGCAGGCGCGCTGGCCGCCGTGGCGGTGGGCGGCTTGCATGGCGGCGAAGGTTTTGGCTTGCCTGCATGGGTACTTTTCCCGGCGATGATGCTGGCCGCTGCGCTGGCGGGCGCTTTGCTTTTGCTCGGGCCAGCGCTGCTAAAAAGCAAACTGAATGTCGATGAAGTTGTCACCACGCTTTTGCTGAATTTCATCGTGCTGCTGTTTGTCGGCGCGATGCTGGACGGCCCGATGAAAGACGCAAGCGCAATGGGCTGGCCGCAATCGGTGGGGCTGCAACCCGACCTGGAACTTGGCAAGCTGATTGCGCAAACCCGCCTGCACACTGGGCTAGTGTGGGGCTTGGTGTTGGGCGTGTTGATGTGGGCATTGATCAAATTCACCACCTTTGGTTTTGACATGCGGGCCCTCGGCGCGAACGCCCGCGCTGCCGCATTTGCGGGGGTACCGATTACACGCACCGTTGTGCTGGTCGCCATGCTGTCGGGCGCGCTGGCTGGACTGGCTGGGGCGATTGAAGTTGCTGGCCGCGCTGGTTACGTCACGCTGGAAATGTCGCCGGGCTACGGCTACAGCGGCATCGTGATTGCCATGTTGGCCGCGCTTAACCCACTGGGCGTTTTGATTGCCAGTGTTTTTATTGCTGGCGTGCTGGTAGGCGCAGACAGCATGAGCCGCGCGATTGCGGTGCCGACTTATTTGGCCGATGTGATTGTTGCTACGTCGCTCATATCAGTGCTGGTCGCAACGATGCTGACGCAGTACAAGATCAGGTGGCGCGGATGATCGCAGAACTCTTGGACATCATCAACAATGCAGCCTTTTGGTCGGCGGTGCTGCGAATCGCCACGCCACTGATTTTGGGCACGCTGGGCGTGCTGCTGTGTGAACGAGCAGGCGTGCTGAACCTGGGCATTGAAGGCATCATGGTCGCAGGCGCATTTGCAGGCTGGCTGGCGGTGTACCAAGGTGCGCCGTTGTGGGCGGGCGTTGCAGCTGCGGCTTTAACGGGCGCGGCTTTTGGGCTGCTGCATGCGTTGCTGACGGTGGGCTTTGCACTTAGCCAGCATGTGTCGGGGCTGGGCATCACGCTGCTGGCCACGTCGCTCAGCTACTTCAGCTACCGGGTGAGTTTTCCGAAGGTCATCACGCCGCCAACCATCACACCGTTTGCCGACATGGCCTGGCTGCCTGTTCCGATTTTGAACACCCAAACACCGCTGACGCTGCTCGCTTTGTTAATGGTGCCCGTGCTGGCGTACGCCATTTACCGAACCCCCGCCGGGCTAGCCTTGCGCATGGTCGGCGAAAACCCGCAAGCCGCAGAAAGCCAGGGCATCAGCGTGGCACGCACCCGCACCACTGCGATTGTTTTAGGCTCAGCCCTCATGGGCATAGCAGGCAGTTTTTTAACGCTGTCCGCGTTCAACGCCTTCTTTTTCAACATGATCAACGGCCGCGGCTGGATATGTGTGGCACTCGTCGTATTTGCCAGCTGGCGGCCAGGCAAGGCGCTGCTGGGCGCGCTGCTGTTTGCGTTTTTTGATGCTTTGCAGTTGCGGTTGCAACAATCAGGTGCGGCGTCTGAAGCGCTGGCGCTGCCGTACCAGTTTTACTTGATGTTGCCGTATATTTTGTCGATCGTTGCGCTGGTGGTGGTGGCGCGCAAGGCAGCGTACCCGCAGGCGTTGATGAAGCCTTACATCAAGGGCGAGCGATAAACAAGGAATCGAAAAATGCTGGATTTACTAGTTACCAATGCACACTTGCCTGACGGCCAAACCAACATGTCCGTCGCGGTCCAAGACGGAAAAATAGTTGAAGTGAAAGCGAGCCTGATGGCACCGGCGCATGAAACTCTTGACGCAGGCGGCATGCTGCTTGCCCCGCCATTTGTCGATGCACACTTTCACATGGACGCGACGCTCAGCTACGGCCTGCCGCGCGTCAACGCTGCGGGCACTTTGCTGGAAGGCATTGCGCTTTGGGGTGAGCTGAAACCGCTGCTGACGTACGACGCGCTGGTCGAGCGTGCGATGGCGTATTGCGATTGGGCGGTGGCCAACGGGCTGCTGGCGATTCGCACGCATGTGGATGTGTGTGACCCGAGCTTGCTGGCAGTCGATGCGCTGCTTGACGTGAAAAAGCGCGTGGCGCCATACATTGATTTGCAGTTGGTCGCGTTCCCGCAAGACGGCGTATTGCGAGGTGAAAAAGGCGCTGACCAGCACATGGCCAACCTCAAACGTGCATTAGACAAAGGCGTTGACGTGGTGGGCGGCATTCCGCACTTTGAGCGCACTTACGCTGACGGTACGCTAAGCGTGAAACTACTGTGCGAGCTGGCCGCCGAGCGTGGCCTGCTGGTTGACATGCACTGCGACGAGTCTGACGACCCACTGTCGCGCCATGTGGAAACACTGGCGTTTGAAACCCGCCGCTTGGGGCTGCAAGGCCGGGTGACGGGCTCACATTTAACCTCGATGCACAGCATGGACAACTATTACGTCAGCAAGTTATTGCCGCTGATGGCCGAGGCACAACTGCACGTAGTGGCCAACCCACTGATCAACATCACGCTGCAAGGGCGGCACGACACCTACCCAAAACGGCGCGGCATGACCCGCGTGCCCGAGTTGTTTGCGCACGGGGTGAACGTGGCATTTGGGCAAGATTGCGCAATGGACCCGTGGTACTCCTTAGGCAGTGGCGACATGCTCGAAGTTGCGCACATGGGTTTGCATGTGGGGCAAATGACCAGCCAGGCCGCCATGCGCCAATGCTTCGAAATGGTGACCACCAACGCAGCCAAGGTCATGCAGTTGAAAAACTACGGGATTGAAGCGGGTTGTAACGCAGACTTTGTACTGCTGCAAGCGCGTGATGTGATTGAGGCGATTCGGCTGCGCGCAACGCGGCTTAAAGTGTTCAAGCGCGGCAAATTGCTGGCTGAATGCGCGCCAGCAACGAGCAGCTTGAAGCTGCCGGGGCGGCCTGCTCAGACTTCGTGGATGATTTAGACCACGATCCTTTCTACGCCAAAGCCGCCCAAACAGCCGACAAGTCATTGATGGGCAATACGCGCACGTTGGCAGACAAATCAAAAGCCTGCCTGACTGGCGCAATCACAAAGCCTTTGTCCGCTTGCAAGTCAGACATTGCCTCGTGAAAACCACGCGCTGGCTTGGGCGTACTGGAGAACTTGCATTCAATGGCCACACGTACCCTACTGCTGTGCAACACCAAATCGACCTCTGCGCCGCGGGCTGTGCGGTAAAAATTGGCCTGTACGGTGGGTGGTTTGGCTCCGATCAATTGCTCAATCACGACGCCCTCCCACAATGCGCCTGCCACCGGGTGTCCAGCCAATTGAGTCAAGCTGCGAACGTCTAGCAAAGCCAGCAGCAGGCCGCTGTCTCGCACATACACCTTGGGTGACTTAACCAGCCGCTTCATCACGTTGGCTTCCATTGGCTGCAAGCTGCGCAGCATGAAAGCACCTTCAAGCGCATCGAGGTATCGGCCAATAGCAGGGGCAGAAACCCCCATACTTTGCGCCAGGCGCGAAGCATTCCATAGCTGGGCATGCCAGTGCGCCAGCATGGTCCAAAAGCGCTGCAATGTTGCAGCCGGAAAGCGAAACCCGAATTGCGGCATGTCGCGCTCTAAAAAACTGCGTACAAAAGCATCTCGCCACTCGAATGAATCGTCATCTGTAGCAGCCAGCCAGCTTTGCGGAAAACCACCACGCAGCAAATATTTGGGCAACGTATCAAAGTCGATGCCCAGCTCTGAAACACTAAAGGGTGCCAGCTCAACGATACCCATGCGGCCCGCCAGCGACTCAGAAGCTTGATGAAGCAAATCGGGTGACGCTGAGCCCAGCAGCAAAAACCGGCCAGGCGTACGTTGCTCGTCAATCAGCGGCCGCAAAACCTCAAACAAGCCCGGTGTGCGCTGCACTTCATCGAGCACCACCAGCCGGTTTGCCAAAGCGCCCAGCACCAGCTCAGGGTCACTTAATTTAAACCGATCAGAGGGGCGCTCCAGATCAAAATACACCCCGTTCAATTCTTGCGCAATGCTACGAGACAGCGTGGTCTTGCCCACCTGGCGCGGGCCCAAAAGAGCCAGCGCAGGAAACTGGCGCATTAATTTCTGGATTCTTTGAAGGCTTGAACGATTTAACATACGTTGCATATTAAACGGTTACCGTTGGTTTTACAACATTAAGCCTACAACCCGCACCCCCGCAATATCAGCGACACAACATGCTCTGTCGCCTCGACATGGTCTTTTGCAGTCAGCTTGCTCCGGCCCAGTACAGCGCTAACTTGCACATCAAAATCTGCATAAGTTTGCGTCGCCGCCCAAATCGTGAAGAACAAATGCGTGCCGTTTACGGTCGCCATACGCCCATCGCTTACCCAGCTTTGAATCACAGCGGCTTTGTTCAGCACCAAGTCGCGCAAATCGGTTTCTAACAGCGCTTTGACCACTGGCGCGCCGTGCAGCAGTTCATTGGCAAATACCTTGGAGCCATCAGGCCGCAATTTGGCCAGCGCCATTTTGGCGCGAATGTATTGCTCAATGGCCGCACGCGGCTCGGCATCCATCGTGATGCAACTGGTCGGCTCCAACCAGTCACTCAAAATTTGGGCCAATACATTGCGGTACAGCACCGCTTTGCTGCCAAAGTAATAGTGCAAATTCGCCTTGGGCAAGCCGCTGGCCTCCGCAATAGCCGCCATGGTCGCGCCACTAAAACCGGCACGTGCAAACACTTTTTCAGCCGCTTGCAAAATGATCCGCTCATTGGCTTGGCGTATTTGGCCTTTGAAGGCTTCTGACATTGGGATCACAGACGATTCAGTTGTTGGATTGAGCATAAAAAAGGGCACATCTTTGCAGACATGCCCCATAGTTTAATCAGCAGGTGACTAAATTACTTTTGCGCTGCGTCCCACACAGAGTGGGTCCAGGCGGCTTTGCCCGGATCTTTTTTGATCACCGGGGCGCTGCCGCCGGCCATCAACACCTTGACGGTACGCTCGTAAGCAGCCGGCTCCAGGAAACCCATTTTTGGACTGTTGGCGGTGCTGATCAGCTTGGCAATATTTTCCATCTGGCGGGTTTGTACCTTCAGGTTGGCGCTGCCAGACTTGTCTGCTTCGACCACAATTTTGGCGGCTTCAGCTGGGTTTTTCACCGCTTCGTTCCAGCCTTTAAGCGTGGCTTTCAGAAACTTGCCCATGCGTGCCACAAAGGCGGGGTCTTTCAGGTTGGCTTCCATCACGTACAAGCCGTCCTCAAGTGACGCCACGCCCTGCTCTTCATAAAAGAAAGTGATCAGGTCGCTTTCTTTGACGCCTGCATCAATGACTTGCCAGTACTCGTTGTAAATCATGGTGGAAATGCACGCCGCCTGGTTTTGCAGCAGTGGGTCAACGTTAAAGCCCTGCTTCAAAATTTTCACGTCTTTGGTGGTGTCCAGGCCCAGCTTGGCCATGTAGCTCATGAACGGGTATTCATTGCCGCCGTACCAGACGCCGAGGGTTTTGCCTTTCAGGTCTTTAGGACCCGTGACGCCGCTGGACTTTTTGCAGGTCAGCATCATGCCGGACTTGTTGAACACCTGTGCCACGTTGACGAGTGCCGAGCCTGCTTCACGCGCGGCCAAGGCATCGGGCATCCAGTTCACGGCGATGTCGGCTTGCTTGCCCACCAGTGCTTGCACCGGCGAAATGTCTGGGCCGCCAGGCTTGATAGTGACATCAAGACCGGCTTCTTTGTAGTAGCCCTTGGCGGCAGCAACGTAGTAGCCCGCAAACTGGCTTTGCGCAACCCACTTCAAT
>JANOWB010000067.1:0-22534 GCA_031417695.1 Polaromonas sp. | reverse complement strand
AAGCCCAATGATGGCAGAACGCTACAAAATTAAGAGCTGCTAAAGCCCGAATCTAAAGCGCTAAAGCTTCATCTGAAGTCAAAACTTCCCCACGCAAAGACCGCATAGGCGCCTCAGTAATCCTGACATCCACCAACTGCCCAATCAACCGATCGGCCCCAGCAAACACAACTGGCCGATTACATTCAGTCCGCCCAAAAAGCGCATTAGGAGTTTTGCGAGCCGGTCCTTCAACCAACACGCGTTGAACAGTCCCAAGCCGAGAAGCGCTAATACCCTCCACACTTTTATCAATCGTCGCTTGCAAATGTTGCAAGCGTTTTAACTTCACGCTGTGCGGCGTGTCGTCTTTGATATTCGCGGCGGGCGTGCCGGGCCTGGGGCTGTAGATGAAACTGAACGATGTGTCGTAACCCACGTCGTCAATCAGGCGCATCATTTTGTCGAAGTCTTCGTCAGTTTCGCCCGGAAAGCCGACGATGAAGTCGCTGCTCATGGCCAGGTCAGGCCTGATGGCGCGCAGTTTGCGGATGGTGCTTTTGTATTCCATGGCGGTGTAGCCGCGCTTCATGGCCATCAAAATTTTGTCTGAACCGTGCTGCACGGGCAAGTGCAGATGGTTGACCAGCTTGGGCAGCTTGGCATACGCGTCAATCAGGCTTTGGGTGAACTCGTTGGGGTGGCTGGTGACGTAGCGGATGCGCTCGATGCCGGGAATGTCGTGCACGTAGTCGAGCAGCGTGGCGAAGTCGGCGATGTCTAGCGACGTACCCATCTTGCCTCGGTAAGCATTCACGTTTTGGCCGAGCAGCGTGATTTCTTTTACGCCTTGGTCGGCCAAGCCGGCGACTTCAACCAGCACGTCTTCAAACGGGCGGCTTACCTCTTCACCACGCGTGTACGGCACCACGCAGTAGCTGCAGTATTTGGAGCAGCCTTCCATGATGCTGACGAATGCACTGCCGCCCTCAACCCTTGCAGGCGGCAGGTGGTCAAATTTCTCAATTTCTGGAAAGCTGATGTCGACTTGCGGCTTGCCGAGTTTTGAACGCTTGGCCAACAAGTCGGGCAGGCGGTGCAGCGTTTGCGGGCCAAAAACCACGTCAACATACGGGGCGCGCGCAATGATCGCTGCGCCTTCCTGACTGGCCACGCAGCCGCCCACGCCGATCAGCACGCCTTTTTCTTTGAGGTGTTTGACGCGGCCCAGGTCGCTGAAAACTTTTTCCTGCGCCTTTTCACGCACCGAGCAGGTATTGAACAAAATTAAATCGGCCTGTTCCATGTCTTGCGTCGGCTCGTAGCCGTCTGCCGCGCGCAAAACGTCTTGCATTTTGTCCGAGTCGTACTCGTTCATTTGGCAGCCGAAGGTTTTGATGAAGACTTTTTTAGACATGATGTGACCGAAAATATGCTATTTATTCAGGAGCTGCTCGCGCCCGTATTTATTGGGCTACAGGGCTATTTGATACCTAAAACAGGCGAAAAAAGGGCAAAACCCCATCAAACCGGCTTACTAGGCCAGCTTACTGCTTGTATTTGGGCAGCTGGTTGTAGGGCGTGTTGCCGTTGTCTTGCGGCGCTGCAGTTGGCGTGCCAAACAGCGAGCCGATGTTGCTGAAAAAGCCAGTAGCTTGGCCGGGCATTTTTACCTTGGCTTCTTCAGTCGTCAGTACCCAGACGTTTTGCACCAGGCCAATGTTGTCACGCGTGTAATTGACCAGCAGCTTGGCGTTGGTAAGCGTGCCCGATAAAACCAGCGCGTTGCTGGCATCGCGAATGCGAACGCCGGGCGACAGGCGGTCGGCTTTGCCGTCGATTGACACATCGGGTGCGCCGAGCACAATCAGCTCGCCGCGCTTGGCATCAAGCGGAAACTTGCGAATGTTGGGGCTGTCTTCGGTCTGAGCCTGCACTGCACCGCTGATGAGTGCAAGCAAAGCAGTGGCAGACAGAAATCTTGAAATCCAGCGGTTCATGGTGTTTGTCCAGAGGCTGTCAAATCGGGGCCGCCGCGATGCGCGCGGTGGCGAAATATGGTGGTGATAGGTGGATTTGAACCACCGACATCAGCATTATGAATGCTGCGCTCTAACCAACTGAGCTATATCACCCGAGCGCAAATTATAGCCAACAGTATCTGGAAGTGTTCAACCTGGGTTCAAGAATGCGTAAACACGGGCTTGCGCTTGTTCACAAACGCGTCCATGCCCTCTTTTTGGTCGTTGGTGGCGAACAAGGCGTGAAACAGGCGGCGCTCAAACATCACGCCGTCGGCCAGGCCTGATTCAAACGCGCGGTTAACCGCTTCTTTGGCGGCCATCACGCTTGGCTGTCCGTAGGCGCAGATCATCAACGCCGCGCCCAGCGCCTCGTCCATCAGCTTGTCAAACGGCACCACGCGGCTGACCAAGCCTGCGCGTTCGGCCTCAACCGCGTCCATCATGCGGCCGGTCAACGCCATGTCCATCGCTTTGGCTTTGCCGACGGCGCGCGGCAGGCGCTGCGTGCCGCCCGCGCCGGGAATCACGCCCAGCTTGATTTCTGGCTGGCCAAATTTGGCGTTGTCGGCCGCAATGATGAAATCGCACATCATGGCCAGCTCACAGCCGCCGCCCAGCGCAAATCCGCTAACCGCGGCGATCACAGGTTTGCGAATGCTTTTGATTTGCTCCCAGTTGCGCGTGATGTAGTCGCCCTTGTACACATCGGCAAAGCTGTAGTTGGCCATGGCGCCAATGTCTGCGCCTGCGGCAAAGGCTTTTTCGCTGCCGGTGATGATCATGCAGCCAATGTTGGCGTCCAGCTCAAAAGATTTTAAGGCGCTGGCCAGCTCGTCCATTAACTGGTCGTTAAGGGCATTGAGTTGCTTGGGGCGATTCAAAGTAACCAAGCCGACCTGGCGGCTCTCGGGGCCCAGCGTGGAGGTGAGGATTGTCTCAAAAGTCATGGATATCTTTCGTTAATTAACTAGCCAAGCGTCTACTTTAGCGGCATCTTTTATGGACAGTCGCCACGTGGTGGCTGCTGGCGGTAAGGTTAGCTCCAGCCGCAGCAAGCGTTTGTCGCGCGACACCAGCGCGATGAGTTTTTTCGCAGCACCGGCGTACAGCAGCAAATCATCCAGGCGCTGCATTCGCCAGCCGCCTGAGCTGCCGTTTTTGGGGCTGACAGGCTCAACGCCCAGCCATTCGTCACCGGGCGCAAAACCGGCTTTTTCTGCCGCGCCGCCGGACAGCACTGTTTTCACAATCAACCCATTGGCGTCGCTTACCCGCAACCCCAAGCGCTGCGCTAATTGGGCCGGGTCGTCATGCACAGTCGCACCGTGCTCGGCCAACAGCGCGCGCAGCGGCAGATCAGTTTTGCCGTGCACCCAGCTTTTTAGCTCAGCAGCAAACGACCGCTTACCCAAACTTTTTAACACTTCAGCAAAGTCCGCCTCACGCATTGGCCCGGCCTTGCAGTGTTGCCACAGCGCACGCATCACGTTGTCTAGCGTGGTGTGCCCTTCGATGCGCAGCGTCAAATCAAAACACAGCGCTACCAGCGCGCCTTTGGTGTAGTAACTCACTGTCGCGTTGGGGGTATTTTCGTCTTGCCGGTAGTACTTGACCCAGGCATCAAAACTGGCCTCGGCCACCGACTGCACTCGCGTGCCCGGTGTTTGCATGACCTGGTTGATGGTTTTATTCAGCAGCTTCAAATAACCCGCGTTGTCCAGCAGACCCGCCCGGCGCAACAACAAGTCGTCGTAGTAGCTGGTGAAGCCTTCAAAAAACCAGAGCAGCTCGGTGTAGTTTTCCAGGGTGTAGTCATAGCTGGCAAATTCAATGGGCCGCAGGCGCTTGACGTTCCAGGTGTGAAAGTACTCGTGGCTAATGAGGCCGCGCAGCGTGCCATAGCCTTCAGACGGTTTGGTGTCGCCAATACGCGGCAAGTCTTTGCGGTTGCAAATCAGCGCGGTCGAGTTGCGGTGCTCCAGCCCGCCATAGCCGTCGTCCACCGCGTTCAGCATGAAAAGATAACTTGAAAACGGTGGCCGGTTTTTGGCCGATGGTTTGCCGTGCCAAAAGCGAATTTCTTCGTCGCAAATTTCTTGCGTGTCGGCCAGCAGCTTGGCGCCGTCGAAACCGGGCAGAGCACCTGCCACTACAAACCGGTGCGTCACACTGCCTGCCATGAAAGTGCCGCTCCAAAAAGCGCCGAGTTCTACCGGGCAGTCGACCAATTCATCGTAATTGGCGGCGCCGTACGTGCCAAAACCTTGTTTATTGACTTTCATGGCGGCCAAGCCAGTGGCAACTGACCAACCCAGGCTTTTAACCGGCTCGACCACCTCCAGCACCTGGTGGGACGTTTCCTGGCCGTGCACTTTCAAGCACACGCTGGTGCCATTAAAAAAGCCGCGCTCTGCGTCTAGCCACGCCGTGCGCACTGAGTTGTCGTGCGCGTAAACCTCGTACTTGAGCACCAGCGGCTTGCCTGGGTTGCACGGCACCTGCCAGGTGCATTTGTCCAGCTGGGTAGTCGCCAATTTGCTTCTGCCTTGCTGGGCTGCTAAATTTTGCAGGTTTTTTGAAAACTCTCGCACCAAGTAGCTGCCCGGAATCCACACCGGCAACGACACGAGTTGCTCTGCCGCAGGCTGCGCGATCGTCAACGTCACCGCAAACAAGTGGGCGTTGGTGTCGTGCACGGCAATTCGGTAGTAAGTGGGCAGAGCGGGAAGAACTGACAAAGCAGGCAACACAGCAACAGGTTTTTTCATGGGCTTATTTTTGACATTCAGGGCAAAAGAATACACCGCGACCACCGAGGTCAATCCGCGCGACTGGCGCGCAGCAAACTCGGCAGGGCAAGCCTTGGCGGTCAAACACAAAAAAGCGCGCGGCTTCGTAGTCATTGCCGCTGGCTCTGAGGGCTTTGTAGTCTGCAGTTGGCACCAACACGCCATCATGTCGCACGCTGCGCCAGCTCAAGCGGTGAATCACCTTGGCCAGCGTTAGCAGCCGCGCAGGTGAAAGCTCGCCCACCCGCAAGCCCGGATTCAGGCGCGCTACAAACAAAATATCGGCCCGCAGATAGTTACCCAACCCGGCCAGCACGCCTTGGTCAAGCAGCGCAGCGGCCAAATTGCGACGCGGAAAACGCAGCAGCTGCGCGGCAAGCATGGCCGGTGTGATGCCCTCGCCCAGCACTTCGGGCCCCAGCTTGGCGATGTAGGGGTGCTTGCCTTCATGCCCCACGCGCAGCCACGCAAAATCAGTCGCGCTGTACAGCACCACACGGTGATCTGCGGTACGCATTACCAAGCGCTGCTGCCGGGCCAGCGGTTCATCATGGTGTGAATGCACGCGCCACTCGCCGTACAACTGATTGTGGGAATACAGCACATCGCCGGTTGAAAACTCGGTCAACATCGCTTTGCTGCGCGCGTGAACGCGCACCACGATTGCACGCTTTAAGCGGCGACTGCGCGCTTGAAGCGACGGGTACAGCAACGTCAGCTCAATCGCCTGGCCTGCCAAGGCGCCGTGCAGCTGGCGCGCTGCGCGGTAGATTTCAGGGCCTTCAGGCATGCGCCGCTTGCACTTAACTTAAATGGCAGCCGCGCCAAGTACGCAACTGAGCGTGGCCACAATCGTCAGCCGCAAACGCATGGGCAACCATTGGCTCAACCCGGCGGGCGGGTAGGTTTTTCTGTCGACCAAATAACAGGCCACCAGCGTTAACCCGAGCAAAGGCAGCGCGGCGTAAGCCGGTAGCATCAGCGCCAGCCACGCGACCAAAGACGGCGTAACGCCCCAAAAGAAATGAAAACGCTGCGCTTGATTGCCCTGCATAAAACCAATGCCCCAATGCACGCCGCCCAAAAACGACGCAATGGCGGCCGCATAAGCACCCAGCGCAATTGCTACAAACGGCAGCAGTTCAGCCTCTACCAGCCACAGCAGCGCAGCCAGCAGCACGAACGGAACCAGCCCAGCGTAACCCAGGCGGTGGATGGTTGAATGAGCGGACATACGAAATACTAAAAAAATAGCCCGGCCGCGGGCATCAAAGCAAATCCGCGAACTGCGCCACATCGCGCCGCGCGCGCTCGTAAAACTTGCTGAATGACCGGCACGCCATCGACGGATTGGGCAGCAAGCGCGGCGCTGCCTGCAGCGTAGCGCTGCGGGCCAGTGCCTCGCGGTAACCGGGGAAAAGCGTCGCCTGCGCAATGACCCGCGCCTTGCCAGGCAAGCTGAGTTGCGCCAGGTCGCCTACCCAAATGCCGTCTGTCACATCGGCCATGGCCGACAACACGAACCGCCAGCGCTTTTCAGACCACGGTAACAGTTGGTGCGCGGGCGTGTGAATGACGCCTATGCGCAGCATGTCCGCACCATCTGGCCGTCGCTCGGCCAAGCTGAACGGATGAACCAACTCTAGGTGCGAGCCAGCTGGCGTAGCATTTGCTATTTTATCAATAGCTGCTTGCGCCCGATTTGATTGGGCAAAAGCATCAAAAGACTCACCGGGAGCGGCTAAAAGGGCAGGTTCGGCAAGCCCTGCGTGTTGGCCCCGCTCTGCACCCGCATCGCCGCGCTGGCGTGCCAGCACGTCAAGCGCTTCGTAACTTTGATCAATAACCGTCCCGCTGCAGTCCCATGCCTGCCGAGCGCCTGCGGGGGCGTACTTCATCACGTTTTCAGCATTGAACAAATACGGCTTGCTTGAAAACGTAGCCGCTACCCACTGCCAGCTCAAGTGGTTGCTAGGCAAGTCGCCGTCGAGCAAGTGGCCATACAGCCAGTCAGCCCCGGCGCGCCAGTGCACTTTGCGAACGTGCACCACGTAGCTGGCCAGCCACATGCGCAGGTGGTTGTGCAAGTAGCCGGTGGCGTACAAAATGCGCACAGCATTGTCAATAGCTGGCACGCCGGTGCGCCCTTCGCGAATATCTTGCGGCAGCGTATTGGCGTACTGGCCATGCCAGGGCGGCGCGCCGTGCATATCTTGCAAAATGGCGTCGCCGTGGTTGCCAGCGCGGCTCCACACGTGATGGAAAAATTCGCGCCAGCCGAATTCAAACACCAGCTTGTCTTCAAACGTCAGCGCGTGCTGCCCGTGAATGTGGCGCGCTGCCTCGGGCATGCTGAGCAACCCGTGCGTGAAGTACGGCGACAAGCCCGTCACAGCCCCGTCGAGCGCATTGCGGGTTTTGGCGTAAACACTTGGCTTGACGGCATCCAGCCTTGCAAACGCAGCAGCCCGTGTGGGTTCAAACGCCAGCAGGTATGGCGGCACGCCCAGGCTTTTGCTTAGCTCGGCCGCCTGCGCAGCAGCTAAACTGCCGGCAGCCGCGTTATTTGGCATCGGTCAAAAATCGCTCAATTTCGGGTGTGCCAATGGCTCCAGGTGAGCGTGAACCGTCTGCGAAAAAGCTGGTTGGCGTGCCTGTAATCCGGTGCTTGGCACCAAACTCTTTGTTGCGGTCAATGGCGCTGGTGTCGCAGGTGGCTTTGGGCACGGGGACGTCGCGCACCATCAGGTCAAGCCAGGCTTTGCCGCGGTCTTTGGCGCACCAGATGCTTTTGGTTTTTTCTACTGAATCAGGACCCAACACTGGGTACAAAAACATGTACACAGTCACGTCGTTGACCTTTTGCAGGTCACGCTCGAAGCGCTTGCAAAATCCGCAGTTAGGGTCTTCAAAGACCGCCATTTTGCGTTTGCCGTTGCCGCGCACAATCGTGAAAGCGTCTTTTAAAGGCAGCGCGCCAAAGTCAATAGCGCTGAGTTTGTCGGTTCGCTCCTGCGTCAAATTGCGCTTGCCTTTGGTGTCGAGCAGCACGCCCTGGATTAAAAAATTGCCTTCTGCATCGGTGTAGAAAACATCGCTGTCGTTGATACGCACTTCAAAAAGACCCGGCATGGGCGTTTTGCTGACCTCATCAATCTTGGAAAACGCTGGAAGCCGCTCAGCCAGGTTTTTACGGATGGTCGCTTCTTGCGCATACGCAGCGCCCAAGCTGACCGCGACAAAACATATGGCGGCGATAGATTTTAGAAATTTCATGATGCTTCCGATGACTTTTGACGAGCGTGTTGTTCAGGTTTAACCACCGCTTGGAGGCAGCAGTAACCCAAGAAGTTCATTAGACCGCAAACCAGATGTCAAACCGACAACCCCGCGGCGCGCCTTGTCAGCCAGTTTTTGATGCCTTGGCTGGCTTCAAACCCGTTCATGCCCCAGTTGCGGGCTGCCTGCCACGGCGCACCGGTTTGCGCAAACAGGTTGTGCAGGCCGTCAGTCACCGCACCAACAGCGGCGACTTCTGCCTTTCGCGCGCGTTCATACCGGCGCAGCAATTTTTCGTCGCCCAAACCGCGCCAGTATTCACGCCCGGCCAGCACGCCAGCCAAGCTGGCGGCATCTGCAAGCCCCAAATTCAAACCCTGCCCGGCCAAGGGGTGCACTGTGTGCGCTGCGTCGCCGGCCAGCGCCCAACCGGGCCCAACCCAATGCTGCGCAACCGACAAGGCCAGTGGCCAGGTTGCGGTGGGGCTAGCCAAAGTCAGCAGGCCCGCCTGCTCGCCACAAACCGACATGACGGCCGAGCAAAAATCTGACGGCGGCAAGCTGGCTAACATATCGGCCCGCTCTGCGGCAACTGACCACACCAAGCCAGTAGTGTTGCCACGCGCGCCGCCCATGGGCAAAAGCGCCAGCACCTCCCCGCCCACAACCCACTGGCGTGCTGCACCGCCATGCGGCACGCTGCAGGTCAGGCGGGCGGCAATCGCTTTTTGCGGGTAGGGCTTTTTTGTCCAATCGGCTGCAACGCCAGAGCGGCTGGCGCTTTTTTGGCCTTCGCAAATAACCGTCAGCGCGGCGGGCGCGGGTTGCTGCACGCTTTCAATGTGACTTTGGAAACGGCAGGCATCCAGCAGGTTTTTTTCAAGCGTCGGCACATCCACAATCCAGGCGAGCGCATCTTGCCCAGCACTTTGCGCATTAAAACGGATGGCGCCGCGGTCATCGCCCCATACCTGCATGGTGCTCACCGGTGTCGCCAGATCCTCCGTTGGCCAGACCCGCAAGGCTTCCAGCAGTTGCATGCTGGTGCGGTTCAAAGCATAGGCCCGAACATCTTGCACCGCAGGCTCTGTTGAGGCGGGCCTTACGCACAGCGCCACGCGCAAGCGCTCTTTGGCCAATAGCAGAGCCAGCGTGCGGCCTACCACGCCATCACCGCGAATACACACATCAAACGTCTTGGTCATGAGTGCATTTTAGAAGGCAGGGCAAAATTGGCGCTGCAGCTTTTATTTGCCCCTTCCGCCTAACCTTTACCGGGCTCGGGCCACGTGCCTGAAAACGGTTCATTCTGAATGCCCTCTGTGAACGATCAACTCCCATCGGCCCCGAGCCCGTTTGACACGACTGCGGTGATCACCCAACTCGTGGTGTACCCCATCAAATCGTGTGCGGGCGTGGCAGTTAAAGAGGCGGTGCTGCTGGACACGGGGCTGGAGTTTGACCGCGCCTGGATGGTGGTGGATGAGCACGGCGAATTTCTAACCCAACGCGAACTGCCGCGCATGGCGCTTGTGCAGCCGCTACTCAAGCACTTCGAAATGGTGCTGCGCGCGCCTGGCATGCTGGCATTGCACGTGAAATTGGACGAGGTTGAAGCGCCCGTACGCGTGCGGGTCTGGGACGACGATGTAGCAGCGTTTGACATGGGTCCCACTGCTGCCCAATGGTTTTCAGACTTTTTAGGCGTCGAATGCCGCCTGGTGCGGTTTGACCCTGGCCACAAACGCCTGAGCAGCCGCGACTGGACGGGCGATATTGAAGCGCCGAACCAGTTCAGCGATGGCTTTCCGGTGCTGGTGATCAGCGAGGCGTCGCTGGCGCAATTAAATGACAAACTGGTAGCCGATGGAACCAGCGCAGTCAGCATGTCGCGCTTTAGGCCCAATATTGTTTTGGGCAACGCGTCAGACGGTGAGTTGATCAATGCGCACGATGAAGACCGCTTTGACGTATTGCACATCACCACCAATGAGGGCGTGGTGCAGCTCAAACCGGTCAAGCCCTGCCCGCGTTGCCCGATACCGAATATTGACCCTTTGAGCGCCATCAGCAGCCCCGAAGTAGGTGACATGCTGCAAGGCTACCGCCAAGACCCACGGGTGAATGGCGCTGTTACTTTCGGCATGAACCTGGTGCGGCTTGGTGCAGCCGAATACACGCTTCGGGTAGGACAAGCGGTACAAGGTAACTTTCGCTTTGACTGACCCGGCAACTGCAAGCCGGCCTGGCGGGGAAGTGACCTACACTTCCTCACCTGTTTTTCACCTAATTTTCACCAGTTATTGATGGTTTTTGAAGGCTTTTTATGAGTTTGAAATGCGGCATCGTCGGCTTGCCTAATGTCGGTAAATCCACCCTGTTCAATGCGCTGACCAAGGCGGGCATTGCGGCTGAAAATTACCCGTTTTGCACCATCGAGCCCAATGTGGGCATTGTTGAATTACCAGACGCCCGGCTGGCGCAATTGTCTGAAATTGTTCAGCCTGAAAAAATCGTGCCTGCGATTGTTGAGTTTGTCGACATTGCTGGCTTGGTGGCGGGTGCCAGCACAGGCGAAGGCCTGGGCAACAAGTTTTTAGCGCACATCCGCGAAACCGACGCCACCGTGAATGTGGTGCGTTGCTTTGAAGACGACAACGTGATTCACGTTGCAGGCAAAGTTGACCCGATTTCTGACATTGAAGTGATTCAAACTGAGCTTTGCCTGGCCGACTTGGCCGCTGTTGAAAAAGCACTGCACCGCGTGACGAAAACCGCGCGTTCTGGCGACAAAGAATCCATCAAACTCGTGGCGATTCTAGAAAAATGCCAACTGGTGTTGAACGAAGCCAAGCCGGTGCGCACAATCGAATTCAGCAAAGAAGAGCAACCGCTGCTTCAGCAGTTTTTTCTGATCACTGCCAAGCCGGCGATGTTTGTGGCCAACGTGGCTGAGGACGGGTTTGAGAACAACCCGTTTTTAGACCGCTTGACCGAATACGCCAAAGCGCAAAACGCGCCCGTGGTGGCGATTTGCGCCAAGATGGAAGCCGAAATGGCCGACATGGAAGAAGACGACAAGAAAATGTTTTTAGCCGAGCTGGGCCAATCTGAGCCGGGCCTGAATCGGTTGATCGTTGCCGCGTTCAAATTGCTGGGGCTGCAAACCTATTTCACTGCGGGCGTCAAAGAAGTCCGCGCGTGGACAATTCACGTCGGCGACACCGGCCCGCAAGCCGCAGGCGTGATTCACACGGACTTTGAAAAAGGCTACATCCGCGCGCAAACGATTGCCTTTGCCGACTACATCGCTTTTAAAGGCGAGCAAGGCGCAAAAGATGCAGGCAAGATGCGCAGCGAGGGCAAAGAATATGTCGTTAAAGATGGCGACGTCATGAACTTCCTGTTTTCAAGCTAAAACATGCTGTTTTGGTCGTTTTTAGGCATTAAATTGGCCTCTAGACCAATAAATACGGGCGCGAGCAGCTTCTGTATTAATAGCGTTTTAGGCACGGTTCATGACTGAACCCATTCGCCTTGCCAAGCGTCTGGCAGAAATGCTGCCCTGCTCACGCAGCGAGGCTGAGCAATACATCAAAGGCGGCTGGGTCACGGTCGATGGCGGGGTGGTTGAGGAGCCGCAGTTCAAGGTGCTTAATCAAACCATTGAATTGTCAAAAGACGCCAGCCTGCTGGCGCCTACTGCCGTTACGTTGCTGCTGCATAAACCAGCAGACTTTGCCGCCGACTTGCAACTGGCTACTCACGCCGCTGATGACCGGTCCGGCATCAACCGACTCAAAAAACATTTTGCTGCCGAGCTGCTCACGCCCTTGGCTCTGCCCGCCAGCGGCCTGGTGGTTTTTAGCGACGACTGGCGCGTTGCCCGCAAGCTGCGTGAAGACGCCGCCACGCTGGAGCATGAAGTGGTGGTCGACGTTGCTGGCAGCATCAAACCCGGTGGGCTGGAGCGTTTAAACCGCATCGATCACGGCTTTACTTTTAATGGCAGGCTGCTTGGCCCCGCCAAAGTTAGTTGGCAAAGCGAGGCGCGCTTGCGCTTTGCACTCAAAGGCGAGCAACCCGGGCAAATTGCTTACTTTTGTCAGAGCGTTGGCTTGACAGTTACCGGCATGAAACGCCTGCGAATTGGCCGCGTGCCACTGCGGGGGTTGGCCGTTGGGCAGTGGCGCTATTTGCTGCCAGACGAACGCTTTTAGCTCAGAACTTAAAACCACCCGGAAACGCCCAAATCAGGCTGCCAGTCATTAAAAAATAACGCAAAAACTTGCCAATGGCCATGTAAAAAACGCAGGGCCAAAACGAAAATTTAAGCCAGCCCGCTACCGCGCAAAGCGGGTCACCGACCAACGGCAGCCAGGCCAGCAAGCAAGCCTTGGGGCCCAATTTTTCAAGCCACCGAACCGCCCGGCCGTGGTGCGAGTCCGGTTTGTATTTGTCCACTACCTTGTGCGCGCCGTAGCCTAGCCACCAGTCAAGTGCGCCACCCAACGTGTTGCCTGCGGTGGCCACCAGAATCGCTGGCCAAAACAATTCAGGGTTGAGTTTGACCAAACCAAACACCACTGGCTCAGAGCCCAACGGCAGCAAGGTAGCGGAGATAAACGACACGATAAAAACCGTGCTCAAGCCAAACTGCGGCAGGCTCAGCATTTCTAAAAGTTGTTGAATCCAGGCTTCCATACGCGAGCAGTATCGCACCTGAACCACCGCGCACCGCCCCTGCCGTGCTATCGTTTTTGCTTAAATTTTAAGCAGCTATACTTTGCCTTCTTTTTCAGCAATCGCATCCCCACCGCCACATGTTTATAGGCCCTTTTCAATTGGCAAACAATTTGTTTGTCGCGCCCATGGCGGGTGTAACCGACAGGCCTTTTCGCATGCTGTGCAAAAAGTTGGGGGCGGGTTATGCCGTCAGTGAAATGGTGACGTCCCGGCGTGACTTGTGGGACACACTCAAAACATCCCGCCGCGCCAACCACGACGGTGAGCCCGAGCCGATTGCTGTGCAAATAGCCGGAACCGATGCGCAAATGATGGCTGACGCCGCGTTGTACAACATTGACCGCGGCGCACAAATCATCGACATCAACATGGGCTGCCCCGCAAAAAAAGTCTGCAACAAATGGGCGGGCTCTGCGCTGATGCAGGACGAAACATTGGCCATTGAAATCGTCGCAGCCGTAGTCGCGGCCTGTGCACCGAAAAACGTGCCTGTGACACTCAAAATGCGTACCGGCTGGGCTGCGCATCATAAAAACGCAGTCACCATTGCACGAGCTGCCGAGAGCGCCGGCGTGGCCATGGTGGCTGTGCACGGCCGCACCCGTGAGCAGGGCTACAAAGGCTTGGCCGAGTACGACACGATTGCAGAGGTGAAAGCCGCTTTAAACATTCCGGTGGTGGCCAACGGCGACATCAACAGCGGCGAAAAAGCGCGTGATGTGCTGGCCCACACCGGCGCTGATGCGGTCATGCTGGGGCGCGTTGCGCAGGGCAGGCCGTGGATATTTCGTGAAGTGGCGCACTTTTTGGCAACCGGCACGCACTTGGCGCCGCCACTTGTGCTCGACGTGAAGCATCTGCTGCTAGACCACTTGCTGGACCACTACGCGTTGTATGGCGAATTTACGGGCGTGCGCAGTGCGCGCAAACACATTGGCTGGTATGTGAAGGACCTTGCCGGCGGCGAAGCCTTCAGAGCTTCCATGAATTTATTAGAAGATGCGCAAGGCCAGCTTGATGCGGTGGGCCAGTTTTTTGATGCGTTGGGCGCAGTCACTGACCGCGTACCGACCGCAGCGCCGGTTGAAAATTTGGATATTGAGAAAGTGTTGGTATGAGTAAAAAACAAATAGAAGAATGCATTCGCGTCAGCCTGGACGGCTACTTTAAAGACCTTCGCGGTACAGACCCCGACCGCATGTACGACATGATGGTGCGGGTAGTTGAAAAGCCGCTGCTTGAAGTGGTGATGCAGCAGGCTGACCAAAACCAGTCACGTGCTGCTGAATGGCTGGGCCTTAACCGCAACACCCTGCGCAAAAAGCTGGTAGAGCATAAATTAATCAAGTAACTCTTTCTAGAACAACAACAATGAACGCACTGATTTCTGTTTCTGACAAAACTGGCATTCTTGAATTTGCCCAAGCGCTGCACGCGCTGAACATCAAACTACTGTCCACCGGCGGCACTGCAAAGCTGCTGGCCGAGGCGGGCCTGCCGGTCACTGAGGTGGCCAGTCACACGGGCTTCCCGGAAATGCTGGATGGGCGGGTGAAAACTTTGCACCCTACTATTCACGGCGGCTTGTTGGCCAGGCGCGATGTGCCTGAGCACATGGCGGCTTTGAAAGAACACGACATCCCCACCATTGATTTGTTGGTGGTTAACCTGTACCCGTTTGAAGCAACCGTTGCCAAGCCGGGTTGCACGCTTGAAGACGCAATTGAAAACATCGACATCGGCGGGCCAGCCATGGTGCGCAGCGCCGCTAAAAACTGGCGTGACGTGGGCGTGCTGACTGATGCATCGCAGTACGCCGGTGTATTGGCCGAGTTAAAGGCCGACGGCAAGCTGACGGACGCGACCAGATTCGCGTTGTCCGTCGCAGCGTTTAACCGCATCAGCCAGTACGACGGCGCGATCAGTGATTACCTGAGCAGCATTCAGCATGATGGCAGCCACACACAGTTCCCCGCACAAACCAACGGCCGCTTTGTCAAGCTGCAAGACTTGCGCTACGGCGAAAACGCGCATCAGCAGGCGGCGCTGTACCGCGACTTGTACCCCGCACCCGGCTCACTAGTTACCGCCAAGCAATTGCAAGGCAAAGAGCTGAGCTACAACAACCTGGCTGATGCAGATGCGGCGTGGGAATGCGTGAAGAGTTTTACCGACGCGGCCTGCGTGATCGTTAAACACGCCAACCCGTGCGGCGTAGCCGTCGGCAAAGATGCGCTTGAGGCTTATAGCAAAGCCTTTAAAACCGACCCCACTTCTGCCTTCGGCGGCATCATCGCGTTGAACTGCGAGCTTGACGAGCGCGCGGCGCTGCAAATTTCAAAGCAGTTTGTAGAAGTGTTGATGGCGCCCAAGTTCACGGCGGGCGCTTTGGAAGTCTTTAAAACCAAAGTCAACGTTCGTATTTTGCAGATCGATTTGCCTGCTGGCGGTGACACTGCTTGGGAGCAAGGCCGCAACATGATGGACATCAAGCGCGTTGGCTCGGGCCTGCTTATGCAAACCGCCGACAACCACGAGCTTGCGCTGGCAGATTTAAAAGTCGTCAGCAAGCTGCAGCCTTCAGCAGCGCAATTGCAAGACCTGATGTTTGCGTGGACAGTGGCGAAATACGTCAAATCAAACGCCATTGTGTTTTGCAAAGATGGTATGACGATGGGCGTAGGCGCAGGCCAGATGA
Source organism: Polaromonas sp. (assembly GCA_031417695.1). GTDB lineage: Bacteria > Pseudomonadota > Gammaproteobacteria > Burkholderiales > Burkholderiaceae_C > Polaromonas. The sequence goes on along the minus strand of JANOWB010000067.1, from coordinate 7,019 downwards.
GCCGCCTGGATTCCGCCCGCATCGCCAGCATCAAGGCGGGTCATGCCGGTTTGTCGTTAGCCGGTACAGCAGTTGCCAGCGATGCGTTCTTTCCTTTTCGCGATGGACTGGACGTGGTGGTCGACGCGGGGGCGACCAGCGTGATTCAACCGGGCGGCTCCATGCGGGACCAAGAAGTGATTGATGCAGCGGACGAGCGCGGGGTGGTGATGGTGGTGACGGGTGTCAGGCATTTTAGGCACTAAAACGAGAATAAAATAAGCGTTTAGCCCAATGATTACGGGTGCGAGCAGCTTCTTAATTAATAGCATTGTGCTTTAGCCAAATAGCTGTTGAAGTGCAGTGCTGAAAGCAAGCGGGCATTGACATTACCCAATTGGGTTTGGCGCAATCAATCCCAGTGGCCGAAGCAATCGCCACTCCTCAAGCAAAATAGAGCGATGTTCAATATAGCTACCGCCCAAAAGCCAGCCGCTCAAGCCTTAAGCCAAGATGGTTTGAGCCTACAGCCCCCCACGGACCTGGCAACTACGCTCAAACTGCCCACCGACTGGGCAAAGCGCTGGGGCGACTTGGCACAGGCGTGGCACCACCTGCCGCCTGATGCGCACTTGAAAGATGGCGGCCGTTATCGGCAGCGCCGCCACGCCTGCTTTGTGCAAGATGTGGCCGCCAACACCTTGACGCAAACGCCGCACCGGGCGCATTGGCAACCGACCGATTACAACGCGCTGCATGGCGGGTTTGAACGCTGGTTTGAGCCTGTGGAAACCGCCGTTGCTGAAGCGCCCGCGTGGACAGAGCTGATCGCTGGCTTTGGCAAACTGTTTGCGCAGGTGCAAGCCGTTGACAAGTGGTTTGTAGAAGCGCACCAGTTTCGTATTGATACCGCTGGTGGGGTGGGCCGCCCCACGCCAGAAGGCGCGCACCGTGATGGCGTGAATTTTGTCGTGGTGCTGCTGGTAGCACGGCACGGCGTGAAGGGTGGCGAGACGCGGGTGTTTGATGCCAACGGCCCGCAAGGGGTGCGTTTTTTAATGCAGCAACCACTGACTGCGCTGCTGCTGGACGATGCACGGGTGATTCATGAAACCACGCCGATATTTCCTGACCATGCGGATGATGAGAAGGGCTACCGCGACACATTGGTGTTGACTTATCGGGCGGGTGGGTTTCAGGCGCCTTGAGATTAACTCCCTCCCCTTCCGGGGGAGGGTGGGGTGGGGGCAAGTGCCGAATGTCTATCAAAACCACGCGTGCCCCCATGCCTGCCTTCCCCCGGAAGGGCAAAGAGTAAGGGGGTCAGTTGCTGATAGCTTTGCGCAAACGCGCAATGTCAGCGGGCAGATTGCCCCACTCCGATTCACCAGGTGCGAATCTAGCGCGCATGTAGCTTGCCAGCTCTTCAATTTGCGCGTCGCTCAATGCGTATTTGAAAGCGGGCATGAAGCCGATGTCTTGGCTAGCAGGCTCGCGTACACCATTCAAAATAATGTTAATCAAATTGTCTGGCCTGCTGCTGTGCAGATTGCTGTTAAGCGCCAGCGGTGGATTCACGCCGAACAGTGTTGGACCGTCACCGTCATGGTGACAAGAACCGCATGCGCCACTGAACAGGCGCTGGCCTGAGCCTAACAATTGATCGGCCGAGCGCTGCGCAGCGGCAACCACTTCAAGCGCTTTGGCATGGCTTTGCGCGTCAGTGATGGGTGGGTTGAACGACGCGAGGTAGCTTGCCATGGCGGTGATGTCCGCATCAGGCAAGGCTTGCAACTCTTTGACCACCGCACCCATTGGCCCGGCGGCAATACCGTGTTGCTCGGTGTAGCCTACGCGCAAGTAGCGGTAGAACTCGGCGGCATTCCACGGTACGGGCGACTTTGACAACGCGGTCAATGCGGGAGCTTCCCAACCGTCAATCACTGCGCCTGCCAGATACGATTTACCACCCTGCTCTGCGCCCAGCGCATTGCGCGGGGTGTGGCACGCGCCGCAGTGGCCCAGGCTGTTGACGAGGTAGTTGCCGCGATTCCACTCGGCCGTTTGCGTGACCTCTACCTTAAGAGGTGAGGTGTCATGAAACAAGCCATTCCACACCGCCGTCAGCGGGCGAATGTTGTACGGAAAAGCCAGATGGGTTTGCGGCGGTGTGCTGGCTACAGCGGGTTGCGCCATCAGGTAGGCGTAGAGCGCCGTCAAGTCATCGTCAGTGGTTTTGGCATAAGACGTGTACGGGAAGGCTGGGTACAGGTAATGCCCATCGCGCGAAATGCCTTCACGCATGGCGCGTTGGAAGGCTGGCAATGACCATTGGCCGATGCCTGTTGCATCTGGCGTTAAGTTGGTGCTGTAGATTTTGCCGAACGGTGTGTCTAGCGCGCGGCCACCGGCATTCGGTACGCCGTCGGTGGCCGTGTGGCAGCCCACGCAATTACCCAATGCGGCCAGAAGGCGACCACGTTCGATGGTGGCGGGGGAATAAATGTTGGCAACGGCCGGCGACACAGGTGCAATCACACTTCGCCAGCCGATCAGCGCAACCGCGACCCCAAACAAGCCAGCGAGCACGCCTCCTGCTTGCAGCCAGCGCTTTTTTGCCGTGGGCCAGGTAGCCGACGCAGGAAATTGTTTTTCAGTCCGCTCTTTATTTAGGAGCTGCTCGCGCCCGTATTCATTGGTCTTCGGTTCATTCTTATACTCTAAATCGCCCTTATTAGGCCCTTGCAGCCCCGCCAGCACCACTTCAGGCGTGAAGGGCGGCTGGCGAAAGCGCACGCCCGTTGCGTCAAAAATCGCATTGGCAATCGCGGCAGTGCCGGGCACAGATGATGATTCGCCTGCTCCGAGCGGTGGCTCGCCGGGGCGCGACATGGTGACGATGTCAATGACCGGCACATCGCGGAAATTCAAAATTGGGTAGCTGCCCCATTCGGGGTTAGCGACCGTTCCGGGGTTAGTTGCGCTTTGAGGGTTGAACTTGACTTCTTCCAACAACGCGCGGCTGGTGGTTTGCACCACGTTGCCATGAATCTGATGCTGTACACCTGCCGGGTTGATGAGTGTGCCGGCGTCGTGCCCGACCACCACGCGGCGTACATGCACTTCGCCGGTGCGGCGATTGACTTCAACATCGGCCACCCAGGCCGCCCACGCTGCGCCAAAACCGGGCCACTTGCTGTGGTTGTACCTGGCATAGCCAACGCCCTGGCCTTGCAGAACATCGCCTTCGCTGGCTTTGGTTTGCGGCGATGTGTGCGCCTGCCAACCGGCTTTGTCGGCGGTGGCTTTCAGCAGCTCAGCAGCACGCGGATCTTGCAGGTAGCGCAGCCTGAACTCCACCGGATCCACGCCCGCAGCGGTGGCGAGCTCATCAATGTAAGACTCATGCGCAAACGAATTGGGTACCGCCGACACGCCGCGCAGCCACGAAGCGCGTACCATCGGCGCCATGTCGTTGACGGCCACGCGCAGATTGGCGTAGTCGTACGGCGGGCGGGCGGTGCGGTCACCCATTTCAAAGGCTTGCGCAACAGGTTCAACGGTTCTGGTTAGCAGCAGCGCCAGCGTTGGCGATGCGTTGGACGGATACGAGGTTTGAAAGTCATACGCAGCAACTGAGCCATCAGCATTCAAACCGCCATTGACCTGCATCAGCTGCGCCGCGCCCTTGGGCTCCCACGCGCTTTCTTGCTCACGCGTGAGCTGCACCCGAACCGGTGCGCCCACGGCACGGGACAGCAGCGCGGCATCAGCCGCTACATCGTCAGCGCAATTGCGGCCGTAGCAGCCTGCGGCTTCCATCCGGATGACGTTGATTGATATATCTGGCAAGCCCATGAGTTGCGACAAATCAGCCCGCAGCACATGCGGGTTTTGGCTGCCCGCCCACACCGTCATTTGGCCAGGCTGCCAATCAGCCAGCGCACACGACGGGCCGATGGAAGCATGCAGCTGGTACGGCCATACGTAGTTGCGCGGCATTTTTTGGTCTGCTGCGGCCATAGCGGTATCAACATTGCCTTCATCGACCAGCCTGCGCTGGGTTGAGGGGTTACTTTTGATCGCGCCTGCCAAGTCACTTTGGTCTGGCATGCTAGGCCACGGCTTCCAGTGCACGAGCAGCTCGCGCAGGGCTTGGTCAGCATGCTCTTCACGCTCGGCCACAATGCCGACGAAATCACGAATCACCACCACCGCGCGAATGCCGGGGATGTGCGCTATCGATGATTCATCGACTGACTCCAGCGTGTTGCCGATAAAGTCGCCGTGATCAGCGCCCACATACGGCGGGCGCACCACGCGGCCATGCAACATGCCGGGCACGCGCATGTCGTGGACGAAAGTCAACTCTCCAGTCGCCTTGGCTGGGATGTCAGTGCGCAGTGCTGACGTGCCAACGATTCGGTAGTCGGCTAGAGCTTTGAGCGGTGTACTTAAATCTAATGTCAGCTCGGCGTGACCCGTCAGCAGCGCGGCGTAGTCAGTCGGTTCAAGACTGGCTGCAGCCGCACGCGCCACCAGCCAAGCGCGTGCTTGCGCAGCTGCCGCACGCAAAGGCGCTGCATGACTTTGCAGGGACGCGCTGGCAATCGTTGCCCCCTGATTCGGCACGCTGGCGGTGTTGCCCAGCACCATGTTGATTTGACTAAATTCAACACAAAGCTCTTCAGCGACGATTTGCGCCAGCGCGGTTGCAATGCCGGTGCCCAAATCGACATGGCCGTGCAGTGCGGTAATGCTGCCGTCGTCCCAAACCGCCAGCAATAGCTCGTCACCGTCAAGTGGATTGGCTTGCACTGTTGGTGGTTGCCCAAGGGCGGGCGGCACAGCTAAAGGTGGTTTGCGCGTGACCAGCAGCACGCCACCGGCTGAAAGAAAATCAGCCTTGCTTTTTGGCTGGTCAGCGCGGCGCGTCATTCGGCTTGCTTCATCAAAACCGCTGCACGCAACACTGCATTGACGATTTCTATATGCGTGCCGCAGCGGCATAAATTGCCTGACAACTCACGGTGAATATCCGCCTCTGTCGGGTCAGGGTTGCGACTCAAAAGCGCTGCTGTCATCATGATCATGCCGCTTAGGCAGTAGCCACATTGCGCGGCTTGCGCGTCAATGAAGGCTTGCTGCACCGGGTGCAAAGCGCCCAGTTTGCCGAGGCCTTCAAGCGTAGTGATGCTTCGGCCAGTTGCGCCAACAGCAGGTATCACGCAAGCCCGTGCGGCTACGCCATCGACCAGCACCGTACATGCACCGCATTCGCCCAAGCCGCAGCCGTACTTGGGGCTGTTCAATTCAAAATCATTGCGCAAGACGGTCAATAAAGACGCCTCTTTAAAAACAGCTAACGACTGTGAAGCGCCGTTTAAGGTGAAGTTAATCGCAATTGAACTCATCGCACCGAGTGCCTTTTATCGGCAAACGCCTAAGCAAGATCGCTCGACTGAATGCGCTTGATGCCTTTGGCGGCCATACTTTTCCAAGCCGCCGCAAGTGAGCCATTCAAGTCAATCGCCCTCGTCGCGTCTTCAATCACAAATGCTTCAAAGCCAAGTTTTCTAGCATCCATGGCTGTCCATGCCACGCAAAAGTCAGTGGCTAACCCGGTCACAAAAACAGTTTTGATGCCGCGTTGCTTTAAGTACCCGCCCAAGCCAGTAGGCGTCTTGCCGTCAGCCTCCATAAAGGCTGAGTAGCTGTCTACTTTGGGGTGATAGCCCTTGCGCACAATCAATTGCGCAGAAGGCAGTTTTAGGTCTTTGTGCAGGGCTGCGTCCTCTGTGCCCTGCACGCAATGGTCAGGCCACAACACTTGATTGCCATAAGGCATTTTCTTCATGCCGAATGGTTTTTCACCCGCGTGGGCGCTGGCAAAAGAAGCATGGCCGGGCGTGTGCCAATCTTGAGTCACCACAATATTTTCAAACTTGCCTGAGAGCTTGTTGATGATGGGCACCACCTCTTCACCGCCTTTGACCGGCAAAGTACCGCCCGTCACAAAACAGTTTTGTACATCAACAACTACCAATGCACTGCTGGCGCTTGGCTTGATTTTGGCGGCTGCAAAGGCACGCCCTGCACCACCCGCACTGATGATAAAACCCGCGCTATACATGGCGGTCAGCATTGCTCTGCGATTAGATATTTGCATAATAAAACTCCTGAAGTTAAATCAAACAACCCACACACAAATACAAATGAGCTTGTGGCTAAACACTTAAATAAGCGCGCCGCACGTCCACATTAGCAGAGAGCTCGGCCATTGATGCCTGATAGCAAATCTGGCCTTTTTCAAGTACGTAAGCCCTGTCAGACACCAGCTCGGCAAAGTGCATGTTTTGCTCACACAGCAAAATACTCACCCCTTGCGATTTAAGCTCAAGAATCGTTTGCACCATTTGCTCGACGATGACTGGCGCCACGCCTTCAGACGGCTCATCTAGCAGTACCAGATACGGGTTGCCCATCAGCGTGCGGGCTACGGTCAGCATTTGCTGCTCGCCGCCGCTCATGCGGCCACCCAGGCGGTCGGGCATTTCGCCCAGGTTAGGAAACAGCTTAAAAAGCTTTTCGGGTGTCCATACCGGTGCTGTCGTGCCGTCAGGCCAATGGCGTGGGCTTTGGCGACCGACTTCCAGGTTTTCCATCACCGTCAAATCGGTAAAAATACGTCGGTCTTCAGGCACGTAACCCAGCCCCAAGCGGCCCGCACGGTGCGGCTCGCTTTTTGAAATGTCAGCACCCATGAACTGAACCGCGCCACGGCGCTTGTCCAGCATGCCCGTCAATGCTTTGAGCGTGGTGGACTTGCCCGCACCGTTGCGGCCCATCAGCGCCACTACCTCACCGCGACCGACCTGCAGGTTCACGTCAAACAAAATTTGTGCAGCGCCGTACCAACCGCACAGCTCTTTGGCGCTTAGCAACATATCTCCGCTTGGCATCAGGCAGGTTCCCTCAAAGTTGAAGCTTTCTCAAATGTTTTACCCGTTCCAAAATACACCTCTTGTACTTTGGGGTCG
>JANOWB010000066.1:0-2283 GCA_031417695.1 Polaromonas sp. | reverse complement strand
GTGTATGTTCAAGCCGTTAACGGCGGCGACAGCGCAGGGCCGCCCCAAGCCGAGCCAGCCCCCTCGGGGGGCAGCGCATTACACGCAGTGAAAAGCGTGGGGGCTAACGAGCTTTTGTGGCGCTTTTCCACAGGCCTGCATTGCCCAGACAGCGACACCCGCTACACAGACCCCACGCCGTCACTTTTCTCTTTCAACTCCGCGATGGGCGCATGTGAAAAGTGCAAAGGCTTCGGCCGCGTGATTGGTGTGGACTACGGCTTGGTGATTCCGAACGACAAGCTCACGCTACGCGCAGGCGCAGTCAAAGTCATGCAAACCCCAGCGTGGAAAGAAGCGCAAGACGACCTGATGCGCCATGCCGAAGCCGCAGGTGTGCCGCGAGACACGCCTTGGTACAAGCTCACGCCTGAACACCAGCGCTGGGTCATCAACGGCTCACCCAACTGGAACGGCAAGTGGAGCCAGCACTGGTTTGGCATCAAACGGTTTTTTGAATACTTGGAAAGCAAGTCGTACAAAATGCACATCCGCGTGCTGCTGTCCAAGTACCGCAGCTACACGCCCTGCGAGACCTGCGGCAGCGCCAGGTTAAAGCTCGAATCGCTTCTGTGGAGGCTGGGCACCAAAGACGCGGCTGATGCTGTACTTCCCCCCGCTGAACGCTTTATGCCGGTGGGCGTGCAATGGACGCGCGCCCAACTAGAAGCCATGCCCGGGTTGTGCCTGCATGATTTGATGCGCCTGCCAATTGACAGGTTGCAAAAGTTTTCTGCCAGCCTGTCATTTGCAGCGGCAGGAGATGACGCCGAGCAAAAAGCCCTCAAGTCACTGTTTGAAGAAATCCAGACGCGATTGAAATACCTGTGCGATGTCGGCATTGGCTACCTCACACTTGACCGCCAAAGCCGCACCCTGTCAGGCGGTGAAGTGCAACGCATCAACTTGACCACCGCGCTTGGCACATCGCTCGTCAATACACTGTTTGTGCTCGACGAGCCGTCGATTGGCCTGCACCCGCGCGACATGAACCGCATCACCCAGGCCATGCACCGCCTGCGCGATGCGGGCAACACGCTGGTGGTGGTGGAGCATGACCCGGCAGTGATGCTGGCGGCTGACCGCATGATTGACATGGGCCCGGGCCCTGGCGTTAACGGCGGGCAAATTGTTTTTGACGGCACGCCTGAAGACTTGAAGCACGCCGACACACTAACGGGCGCGTACCTGGGCGCGCGCAAGCAGGTCGGCATGGGTTTCAAGCGCCCGGTGACAGACGCCACACCGCGTCTGATTCTGGAAGGCGCACGCGACCACAACCTGAAAAACCTCACCGTTGATTTCCCTTTGCAGCGGCTGGTCGTCGTGACCGGCGTGAGCGGTTCTGGCAAGTCGACGTTGATGCAAGATATTCTGGCCCCTGCGCTGCTGCGCCAGTTTGGCAAGGCCACGGAAACGCCCGGCGCGCATGACCGCCTGATGGGCGCTGACCATCTGACGGATGTCGTGTTTGTTGACCAATCCCCCATCGGCAAAACCGCACGCTCCAACCCCGCCAGCTACGTAGGCGCATGGGACGCGGTGCGCGAGCTGTTTGCCCAAGCGCCGTTAGCACGCCAGCGCAGCTACACCTCGTCGAAATTCAGCTTTAACAACGGCGACGGGCGTTGCCCCACCTGCGGCGGATCGGGCTTTGAACACGTTGAAATGCAATTTTTGAGCGACGTGTATTTGCGCTGCCCCGATTGCGATGGCAAGCGCTACAGGCCTGAGATATTGGAAGTGACGATTGAGCGCAAAGCCATTGGCCAAACTGTTTCAAAAATCTTGAATGTGGCTGACGTTCTCGACCTCACCGTCAGCGAAGCCGTACAACTCTTCGCCCAAGACCGAGAAGTTGTCCGCGCCCTGCAACCCATCGTCGATGTGGGTTTGGAATACGTCAAGCTCGGCCAGCCCGTCCCCACGCTGTCGGGCGGTGAAGCGCAGCGCTTGAAACTGGCCGGGTTTTTAGCCGATGCGAGTAAAACCCGTAGCGCCAGCAAGCAGGCTTTGGCCCTGCGCAGCCCCAGCAAAGGCACGCTGTTTTTGTTTGATGAGCCGACGACGGGCCTGCACTTTGACGATATCGCTAAACTCATGCGCGCTATACGCAAACTGCAGGATGCGGGGCATTCCCTCATCATCATCGAGCACAACCTGGATGTGATCCGGTCCAGCGACTGGCTGGTCGACTTGGGTCCGGAAGGCGGCGAGGCGGGCGGTGAGGTTGTCGCCGTCGGC
>JANOWB010000065.1:0-2225 GCA_031417695.1 Polaromonas sp. | reverse complement strand
CCATCACCGTGGCCAGCACGTCCTTAGCGGTCTTTTTACCGCGCACTACTTCTAGCAGCTTCATCACGTTGGCCGGGCTGAAAAAGTGGGTGCCAATCACATCTTGCGGGCGCTTGGTAAAGCTGGCAATTTTATCCATGTCAAGCGTGGAGGTGTTAGACGCCAAAATAGCGCCCTTCTTCATCACACGGTCTAGCTCTTTGAAAACTTTTTCTTTCACGCCCATTTCTTCAAACACGGCTTCAATCACCATGTCTGCGTCTTTCAGGTCGTCATAGCTGAGTGTGGTGCTGAGCAGGCTCATGCGTTCTTCGTATTTTACCTGCTTCAGCTTGCCTTTTTTGACCTGTGCTTCGTAGTTTTTGCGAATCGTGGCGATACCGCGGTCCAGTGCGTCCTGCTTCATTTCCAGCATCTTGACCGGGATGCCCGCATTCAAAAAGTTCATCGAAATGCCGCCACCCATGGTGCCTGCGCCAATGACTGCTATGGACTTGATGTCACGCTTGGGTGTGTCGCTAGGCACATCAGGAATTTTTGAAGCCGCGCGTTCAGCGATGAAGATGTGGCGCAGCGCCCGGCCTTCGGGGCTCCACATCAGGTTGATGAAGATCTCGCGCTCGAACGCCATACCGTCGTCAAACTTGCGCTTGGTAGCCGCTTCAACTGCGGCAACGCACTTAAGCGGTGCCGGGTAGTTTTTAGACATGCCGCCCACCATGTTGCGGGCAAATTGAAAGTACGCATCGCTGTTGGCTACTTTGCATGGCAAATTGCGCACCAGCGGCATTGGGCGGGTGTCGGCAATCGACTGCGCAAATGCCAATGCTTCAGCGGCAAGCGATTGCGCCGATTCAGACATTTTGTCAAACAACTTTTGGCCGGGGACTTGCGCCAGCAATTCGCTTTTGACGGGCTCGCCACTGACGATCATGTTCAAAGCAGGTTCAACACCCAGGGCGCGCGGTAAGCGCTGCGTGCCGCCCGCGCCAGGAATCAAGCCCAGCTTGACTTCAGGTAACGCCACAGCGCAACCCGGCGCCGCAATGCGGTAGTGGCAGCCCAAAGCCAGCTCCAGCCCGCCGCCCATGCAGACCGTATGTATGGCCGCCACAACTGGCTTGCTTGAATTTTCTATCGCCAAAATAACGCTGAGCAAGTTTGGCTCTGCCAATGCTTTTGGGCTGCCAAACTCCTTGATGTCTGCGCCGCCTGAAAACGCGCCGCCGGCACCCGTGATCACAATCGACTTAACCGATGCATCGGCGTTTGCCTTTTGCAAGTTGTCAGCAATCGACAGACGTGTGCTGAAGCCCAAGCCATTGACTGGCGGGTTATTCATGGTGATAACGGCAACAGAGCCGTGAACTTCATAGAGCGTTGTCATGGCGCTTGATTCCTTGAGTTGGGTTGAAAACGATTTTGCAAGGGTACCAATGACTGGGCTCAGTCAGAAATAGTACGACCGTCCTTTTTGTATTGTAGGCGTGTGATTTAGCTGCTTGACCGCGGCCGCAGCCCGATTTGTCCCACCTGCGACAAACCCTTGTAATGCGTTAGACCTCAAGCCATTCTTTGCGAATGTATGCGTCGGCCCGCAGGCTGTCTGGCGTGCCTGAAAACACAATAGCGCCATGGCCCATGACCAGCGCACGGTCAGAAATCGCCATCGCAATCGTCAGCTTCTGCTCAATTAGCAGCACCGAAATGCCCTTGGCTTTCAGGGTTTGCAGGTATTGGCCAACCAGCTCAACGATTTTTGGCGCCAAGCCCTCCGTGGGCTCGTCAATGATGATGAGGTCAGGGTCACCCATCAGCGTGCGGCACAGCGTCAGCATTTGCTGCTCACCGCCCGATAAAACGCCCGCCTCAGTGTGCTGACGTTCAAGCAAACGGGGAAACATGCTGTACATGTCGTCAAACGACCAGCGCGAAGCTTTGCCCGAACCCTTTTGCCCGAGCATCAGGTTTTGATGCACGGTGAGCTTGGGAAAAATATCACGATTTTCAGGCACGTAACCAATGCCCAAATGTGCCACTTTGTAGGCAGGCTTGCCCAGTATCTCGCCGTCTTGCCAGACAATGGAGCCTTCGCAATCGACCATGCCCATGATCGCCTTGGCCGTGGTCGATCTGCCTGAACCATTGCGGCCCAGCAGCGCCACAATTTCGCCCGGCTGGACGTCGAACGTTACTCCGTGAAGCACATGGCTTTTGCCGTAAAA
>JANOWB010000064.1:0-4090 GCA_031417695.1 Polaromonas sp. | reverse complement strand
AACCGGCAACAAGGGCATCGACAACCTCATTGCTGCAACGGCGCTTGCACACAATTTGACCGTGATTACGCGAAACGTCAAAGACTTTGAAGTCGCAGGCGCGCGAGTGTTCAACCCATTTGTCACAGAAGCCGCTTAAACAGACATTTGCAGGCCCTTTTAGGCACAATTAAGTGCTGAAACTGAATAAATACGGGCGCAAGCAGCTATTAAATAAAGAGCAAATGAAATGAAAACGTGCAAGCCTTCCTGATCTCAACCGGCATCGTTGCCCTCGCCGAAATGGGCGACAAAACCCAGTTGCTGGCCTTGGTTTTAGCCGCACGCTTCAAAAAGCCCTGGCCCATCGTGCTGGGTATTTTTGTAGCCACGGTACTCAACCACGCCATGGCCGGGGCGCTGGGCGCCTGGGTCACGACACAAATAAGCCCACAAACCCTGCGCTACATTCTCGGCGCGTCGTTCATCGCCATGGCAGCGTGGATGCTGGTGCCCGACAAGCTGGACGCCGATGCCGACAGCAAGGCCCCGCGCTTCGGCGTGTTTGGCACCACAGTTGTGCTGTTCTTTCTGGCCGAGATGGGCGACAAAACCCAGATAGCCACCGTCATGCTGGCCGCCAGGTTTGACGCGTACGTCGCCGTGGTGGCCGGCACCACGCTGGGCATGATGCTGGCCAACGCCCCGGTCGTGTGGCTGGGCGAACGCATGACGCGCCTGGTGCCGCTGCGCGTGGTGCACGTCGTCAGTGCGGCTATTTTCTTGGGGCTTGGTTTGTGGGCGCTATTGAGTTAGGAGCTGCTTGCGCCCGTAATTATTGGGCTAGAGGCCTAAAACACAGAAGAAAAAGCGTTGAAAACGGGTTTTGAAGGGTCGCCTACGTTTTAAACCAAATGGCCGAATGCGTTTTAGGCTAAAAGCCACTGTTTTTGGGGGAGAAAAGCGGCTGAAAGTCAAATAATACGGGCGCAAACAGCTCCTGAATGTATAGCGCCTGACACTGCCGATCAAGAACCAGACAGCTAAAGTTGTACCTGGGCGGGCCAATACTGCCCTGCCAAATTCAGCCAGCTCAGGCTATAGTTAAAACGCCAGTTCCCTGCAAGATGAAGCGGGTTTTGCAGGCCAATTGCCAAAAAGAATCTGCCGGGTTTCACGGAATTTTTATACCGCCAAATAAACAGGTCGATGCCTTGAAACCCAACAGACCAGCCACTTTCAGGAGATTTTAATGCCCAGATTATGTTGCAGCGCCATTTTTTATTCCGCAGGTCTTGCGGTATAAATTGCGTTAAATCTCATGTTTGCGCTACGGCACTTCACATGAAACGTCCGAGCGTGTCTTGGATTATTTTCATACTGGGTCTAATACCGCTGGCTCTCTGGCAGGACGCTTTGCGCTCCTCGCTGGGCGACTGGTTATCATTTGCGGCGGTTATTGCTTATTTGCTGCTTCTGCGATTGATCGGGGACAGCGCCATGCGAGCGGTACAGCGTCGTACAGAGAAGGACTCCACATGACATTTAACTCTTCGCCCAAGCCGGACGCCTGCGGCGCCGCTTGTCTTGGACGTTTGAAGATGCAGCACGTTATGAAAGCTAAAACATTCGAGCAAGAAGTTGACTAGGGTGTCGACATCACCGCGTCTTTGGACTTGTCCAAGGCAAGGCGGGTTTTGCAAGATCAAAAGCGCGTGAATGTCGACTTCCCGGCTTTGATGGTTGACTCGCTTGAACGCGAAGCCAGCAAGTTGGGTGTCACGCGGCAGTCGGTTATTTAAGTCTGGTAGGCCGAGCGGCTTGAGATGACTGCTTCTAATGTTTCAGTGCAAAGCAAACGAGCTGCTGCGACGAGCCGCTGAGCTTGAATTTGACCCAAATGAAGGCCTTTTTTATGCTGAAGATCAATAAATACGGGCGCGAGTAACTACTAAAATCATAGCAGTTTGTTTGTCCTGCTGCTTCAACATTGACACCAACTCTCCGTGATAGCTTGTTTTAACCGTCGATTGGGTGCAAAATGGCTGCAATCTACATGCAATTGATGCTTTGCGTGATTCCATTATTCGTTTTGATTGAGCAACGACCATGACCACCCTGCAAATTCGGCAAATGCCGCAACCCCTGTATGAACAACTTGCGCAGCGCGCCACCCAGTTTCATCGCAGCTTGACGCAGCAGGCCATTGCCGACTTAAGCCAGGCGCTTGGCAGCGATGTGAAGGCCCAGCGGCTGGCAACGCTACGCAAAATTCGCGCGGCACATTCCAGCCAAGCAGTAGACACCGTCACCGATCCGCAAGTGCTGGCCAATTGGCTGCGCGAGGACCGAGACCGCTGATGCGCCTGGTTTTAGATACGTCAGCGGCGGTCAACATCGTGATGCAAACGGCGCTGGCTCCTGCGCTGATGGCTATGCTGGAGCGCGCTGACCGGGTGATTGCGCCCAGCCTGATGCACAGCGAATTAGGCAACACGCTGTGGAAGGCGGTGCGCTTCTCAAGCCTGGATACTGCTCGGGCCATGAACCACTATGAAGACGCGATTGCGCTGGTTGATGAGTTCATTTTGGACGAAACCCTGATGATGCTGGCCATTCGCAATGCAGTGCTACACGCTCACCCGGTGTACGACATGGTTTTTGTAGCGGCCGCCCAGCAGCATGGCTGTAGTTTGCTGAGCGTTGACAAAAAGCTGGTGGCTTTGGCGCGCAGCATGGATCCGAACTTGGTGGTGGAAGTTGAAGGCGCTTGAGTGGTGTTGGGCTTAGACCCAAGGTTATGGCGACAGCAAAAACACCGTTTTCAAGCACTTTTCAGGCATCTTTTCGGCCTCTAACCCAATTAATACGGGCGCGAGCAGCTACTAAAATAATAGCGGCCAGCTTGCCCTACAGCCCCAGCATCAACTTCAAGTTCTGCACCGCGGCACTCGATGCGCCCTTGCCCAGGTTGTCTAGCCGGGCCACCAGCGCTGACATTTCTGCTCAATCCAAACAATAACTCGACATTTAATCTAGAAGCTAAACTGCCGAATATGACAAACGACATCCGATGGAAGCAGCGCTTTCAAAACTTTGACCGGGGTGTTGTGCTGCTGCGCGAGGCGCTTGAAAATGGCCCAAGCGCTTTGTCTGCGCTAGAAAAAGAGGGCGTCATTCAGCGGTTTGAGTACACCTTTGAGCTGGCCTGGAAGACGCTCAAAGATTTTCTGGAAGCGGGCGGCTTGGTGATTAGCCCCGTCACGCCGCGTCAGGTGATCAAAGATGCATTTGCTGCCAAGGTGTTGGCCGACGGCCAAGCCTGGGTAGACATGCTGGATCACCGCAATTTGTTGTCGCACACCTATGACCGCGCTGTGTTTGAAACGGCGGTTGACGCTATCGCCGCGCACGCCTTCGCCGATGCGACGGCGACGGCAGACGAACTGCGCGCCGACGTTACTGAAAATGCGGGTGCCTATGTCCTGCAACTCGATGTCCCCGGTGTCGCGAAAGAAGACATCACGGTCGACGTCGATGAGAAAACGGTTCGCATCGAAGCCAACTTTAAACGCGAAGCCGTTGACGGTGACAGCGCAGTATTGACCGAGCGCGTGAGCGGCTCGCTGTCGCGCAGCTTTCGCCTGCCGCAAGCGGTCGACGCCGAGCAGGCCGTCGCTCGCCACGAACACGGCGTGTTGACGCTGACGCTGCCGAAGAAAAACGCGACAACGCAGAAGCGGCTGGCGATTAACTAAGGCGCTCCGGATCGATGCGTTACTGACGGTCGTCATCCTGGCGAAAGCCGGAATGACGAAAAGCTGAATGCGATATTGACACCTGGTTGAGGACAACTTCAGGCTGTAACGTCCATTACATGGGGGCTACGGCCCGGTTTATGCTAAATCTCGACTTTTAGCATTTTCCGGCTCCACGCCGCTATAAAACAGGGTTTTCCACTTGAAGTTGATGCTTGCGGCTGGTGGCTTATGCTGCGCTAACCCGCCCTACTTTTTCCGGGTTCGCGCCAGCACTTGAGCGAGGAATCCCGCCGTGTGCGAGCCCTCCGCTTTCGCCACTGTTTCCGGTGTGCCGCTGGCGACCACCATGC
>JANOWB010000063.1:0-2620 GCA_031417695.1 Polaromonas sp. | reverse complement strand
TACGGCAAGCGGTTTAACCAGATCATGGGCTTGCTCAAGCGCTGGTTTTAAAATCTGCTTGCAAATTTGCTATATAAATCAGAGCTGCTCGCGCCCGTATTTATTGGGCTACAGGCCTAACACACGCCGAAATTCAGCCTTTTTTAGCCTAATTTAGCCCACCGGGTGAATAACCTTGGTGTACGGATGCGGCTCACCCTCAGCCCACCAGTTTGCCCAGTAGCGCTGCTGGGCTAACGCCAGCGGGTTGGGGGTGTCGGGCTGCAGTGTTAAAAAATTGCGCGCACCAATCATGCGGTGGCTGGTGGTCGGAAACTCATGCATCGTGCCCGTGATGCCGCGATCAATCGGGTCAACCCGCTGGCAGGCTTGCTCTAAAAAGAAGAGCGCCACACCCGGTGGCGGCGGGTGCACGATGCCGCTTGAAGTCAACTGATTGATCACACGCCCGTTGCTTGATGCGCTGCTGCGGTCAGACTCAATCACGCCAATGGCCGCCACATGCACGTCGCCAGACAGCAGCGTGACGCGAATGCCCTTGGCGCTGGCCGCCAGCAGCCGGTGAATCAGGCGAAGGCGTTCGGCTTTGTGCGGCGGGCTGGTCCAGTGGTCGCGCAGGTCGTCTTCCAGCGTCTGCTGGCCGGGGAATATGCCCAGCAGTTTTTCCAGCAGCTCAAAGCTCGGGTGCACCACCGGAATGCTGCTCATCACAAACAAATGCAACATGCCGCCTGCGGCTTCTTGCTCATCAAGCCACTGGTAAACCGAGCGCCAGCTGGCATCGCTCATGACTTGCTCGGCGTGCAGCACGCCGCCCACGGCGTTGACATCGCCCGAGCGCGGGCTGCGCTCGCTGCGCATGTCTAGTGTGAGCAGCCCTGCTGCACCCATGCGGTAGCCGCTGCTGTGTGCGCTTTGGCCGGGCAGGGTGGCGGGCGCGTGCGCGCCCGGTTGCATGATCTGCCGCTGGAACAATTCAAACGCTGCCCGGGCGACTTTAAAAATGCCCTGAAACACCGGGCATTCGTGCAAATCAGCTGGGTGCGAGCCCCAGCCGTCCATGATGTCGTGGTCGTCCCACATCATCACGGTGGGCACGCTGGCAAGCGCCGCCGCCACCTCGAGCTGCGACCAGCGCTCCAAGTACATTTTGGAAAAGTAAGCGGTCAGCGCAGCCTGCATGGCAGGCGTAAAAGGTGCCGCAACGCGGGCAGGGCGGTCAAGCTGGGACCAGGCTTGCAAGTCAGGCAATACGGCCCACATGGCGTCGCTGTAGACCTGGTCACCGCCGAGCAGCAGCAAATGGTACGGCCCAAAGGTTTGCGTGTCGACCTTGTCTTGGAGCGAGTGCAGGCGCTGCAGCCGCGCCCAAAGTGCGTTAGGCACGGGCGTCGACTTCATCGCACTCAGGCTGGAAAAGCCGTTACACGACGCGTAGGCCATGCTGGGCATAGCGCCAAGTGCAGGCATATTAAAGCTCAAGTTTTGTCCACACACGGTGTACGCAACGACTTGGTTTTGCGCCGTTTGCGGCACAGCAAAGTCAAAGCGCCAAGCCGTCATGGCATGGCCGGGCACGGGGCACGACGCTTGATTGACAGTCGCCGATGCTGTTGAAAAGATCAAAGCAGGTGCAGCATCAAGCGCGTCGGTCACAACCAGAACGCTGACGCCCCAAGTGTTGCCTTGATTGCCCAAAAACTGAAGTACCGGCCCTAATCGTTGCATGTTGCCTCATCTTTTTTATTGTGGTGACTGTCGGCGAGTGTGGCATCAAGGCCCTGCAAAGGGAGTATCCGTCACCGATAAATAGTGTTACGCCGCGTAAGCCACCTGGGCTGATAGTTGCTTCCTTGAGACGGCACCAACCATTGAAAGCCTGATGATTTGGGTGTTGCCGTCAGCCAAGCAGACGCTATGAATTAAATAGTTGCTTGCGCCCGTATTTGCTTGTCTTTCGGCGTAAACGGCCCTTAAATTGTCAGCAACGCCAAAAATTACTCTGCTGGCGATCATTTAAGAATTCGGAAAATCCGCGACGCAATCATTGCAATGCTGCATAAAAAGGCAACGTAGTTGCTGTCTTGTAGCGTGTTTGAGGGTTGTGCAAGCCAGACCAAAACCCCCGTGACCATAAACACCATGAAGCCCAAGCCAAGCGCCACAAAATCAAAAAAAGCTGCAAGCCAGCCTGGCATCGACATCAGCGCAGTCACCCAACAGAGCAACACTATCGCAAACAGTGCGCCATTGCCGGTGCTGCCAAAGCTGCCGCCGCTGCTGCTGGTTGCAGCTGGCGTTTTAATCGGCACGTACACCATTGGGCTGCTGAACTTCATATAAGCCCAGCCCAGCAAAATAGCCACAATCAAGCCGACTAGCAGAGCAATCAGGTTGCGCATGGGCGTATTTTTAATGTTTACAAAGTTGCGATGACAAGCAGCGTGGCGACACGCAAAAGGCAACAGCTCATTGCGCCACCCACCCACCATCCATGTTCCACGCCACGCCGCGCACGTTGTTGCCGGCTGGTGAGCAAAAAAACACCGCCAGTGCGCCCAACTCGTCAGGGGTGGTGAATTGCAGCGATGGCTCTTTTTCACCCAACAGCTGGGCGGTT
>JANOWB010000062.1:0-18932 GCA_031417695.1 Polaromonas sp. | reverse complement strand
CGCTGTCTTCCTTCAAGCCAAGATAGAACTCTTTGAGGTCATCTTTTTCACGCAGCTTGTCGCAGCTGTCTTCGATCACCATGCGGCCGTTTTGCAGAAAATAGACATAGTAAGAAGCGTTCAACGCCATGTTTGCGTTTTGCTCAACTAGCAAAATTGTGGTGCCGCGCTCCCGATTGATACGCACCACAATCTCAAATATCTCTTTGGTCAACTTGGGCGACAAGCCCAGACTGGGTTCGTCCAGCAAAATCAAATCAGGCCGGGCCATGAGGGCGCGGGAGATTGACAACATTTGCTGCTGCCCCCCCGACAACAAACCCGCGTCTTGGGCGGACCGCTCTTTCAAAATCGGGAAATAGCCAAACACGGTTTCCATGTCCAGTGCTACGCCGTCGCGGTCAGACCGGGTGTAGGCGCCCATCAGCAAGTTGTCTCGCACTGACAACAAGGGGAACACTTCACGACCTTCGGGCACATGCGACAAACCACTTTTGACGATGACGCCGGGGTCAGCAGAGGTGATGTCGTGACCCTTAAATGCAATGCTGCCTTTGCGTGGGTCAATGATGCCGCTGATGGTCTTTAAAATGGTGCTTTTGCCTGCACCGTTGCTGCCCAAAACAGTCGCAATTTCACCCTTGCGCACTTGCAGGCTGACCCCGCGAATCGCTTTGATTGGGCCGTACGCGCTTTCAACATTAAGCAGCCTGAGAATCGGCTCAACTGCTGAGTCAGTCGGTGCAGTAATGATGCTCATGCCACCACCCGGCGCAGGCTGCTGACGTCATCAACTGAGCCCAAATAGGCTTCAATCACGCCGGGATGAGTTTGCACTTCGCGCGGCGTGCCCAGCGCGAGTACTTCGCCCTGGCTCATGGCCAGCACGCGGTCAGACACCTTCGACACCAGCGACATGTCGTGCTCCACCATCAGCACGGTAATGCCAAGTTCCCGCTGGATGTCTTGAATCCAAAAGGCCATGTCGTCTGTTTCTTCAACATTCAGCCCCGACGAAGGCTCATCAAGCAGCAACAGCTTGGGCTCTGCACACAAGGCCCGCGCCAGCTCAACGACTTTGCGCACGCCGTAAGGCAGGCCAGCAACCATCGTGTCGCGGTAGTGCTGCAAATCAAGCAGCTCAATGGTGTGTTCCACTTTTTCGCGTGCGGCAACCTCTGAAGCGCGTGTTGATGGCGTAAAAAACATTTCACGCCACAAGCTGCTGAGCGATTCTTTTGCGCGCTGGGTGTGCTGGCCAACCAGCAGGTTGTGCAATACGCTGGCATGCTCGAACAGCTCAATGTTTTGGAAGGTTCGAGCAATGCCGAGCTTGGCTATTGCGTGGGCAGGTAAGCGCAAGAGGTCTTGGTCTTCAAAGCTCAAGCTGCCAGAGGTAGGTGTGTAAATTCGGCTGATCAGATTGAACACGGTTGTCTTGCCAGCACCGTTGGGCCCAATCAAGGTGAACACTTCACCCTGCTTGACGTCAAAGCTGACTTTATTGACAGCCAATACGCCGCCAAAGCGAATGCTCAGGTCTCTAACCTGCAGCATCAAAGGGGTAGGTGCAGCCGTCATTTCAACCTGTCCGACTTCTGGAATGTTTTTTGCCGCTTGAACATGCCCTTGCGATAAAACGGAAACAGCTGAATGTAGGCCCGCACTTTGAGCCACCGGCCGTACAAGCCATACGGTTCAAAAAGCACGAAGCCAATCAAAACCGCGCCATAAACCACGGCCTGAAGACCCGGCGCCTGCCCGATAGTGCCCGGCAGGTAGCCTTTGAAAAGCGAGATCAGTTGCGGCATCAGAATCAAAAACATAGCTCCCAAAAACGCGCCGTGTACCGAGCCAAGGCCGCCAATAACGATCATTAAAAGCAAATCAATCGACTGCAAAATATTGAACTGGTCGGGGGAAATGAATCGCAGTTTATGCGCGTACAGCGCGCCGCCAATACCAGCCAGTGCCGCCGACAGAGCAAACGACAGCGTTTTGTAGCGTGCCAAATTAATTCCCATGCTTTGTGCAGAAATTTCGGAGTCCCGAATGGCCACAAAGGCACGCCCCGTGGGTGAGCGCAACACGTTAAGTACCGCCAGCGTACACACCACCGCGATGATCAAACACAAGAAGTAAAAGCTGTCGCCAGTGTCGGCCTTGAACCAGTAAAAATCGGGCGCTTTCAGGTTTTTTCCGGCGTTGCCGCCGGTCACGCTTTCCCAGCGCGCAAATACTTCTTCAACAATAAAACCAAATGAAAGCGTGGCCATGCCGAGGTAAATGCCCTTTACTCGCAGCGCTGGCAGACCCACCACCACGCCAACCATTGCCGACAGTGCAGCTGAAAATGCCAGCGCAATCGGAAACGGCACGCCTGCACCCGTCAGCACGGCTTGGGTGTAGGCACCCACGCCAAGAAACGCGGCATGGCCGAGCGAGAAAAGACCCGTGAAGCCAGCCAGCAGCATCAAACCCAATCCCACAATCGCATAAATCAATACAAAAGTAAGCTGCGCCAGCCAGTACTCGGGAACCACCCACGGCGCGACAAGCAGGGCAACGATCAGCAGGCCATACCAAACCACATGCCCGCTGTGTTTTGCCAGATCAATGTCCTGGGCATAGTCGGTTTTAAAAATGAAACGCATGGGTTTTTAGATAGAGGGTGCGTGGCGTGATGGCTAAACTTTTTTGCGAAGCTGGCCGCCGAACAAGCCATTCGGTTTGACCATCAGCATGATCAGCACCACGATGTAGGCGGCGATGTCTTTAAAGCCATCAGGCAAGTAAAAACCCGACAGCGACTCAACAATACCAATCACCAGCCCGCCCACAATCGCGCCGGGCAAGCTGCCGAAGCCCCCCACTACGGCTGCGGGAAAAGCTTTCAGCCCGATAAACCCCATGTTGGCGTGCACGAATGTGATGGGCGCCAGCAGCAAGCCCGCTACGGCGGCCACAGCGGCGGCCAAACCCCACACGAGCCCATTAATGCGCTGCACAGGAATGCCCATGTAGTAGGCAGCAAGTTGATTTTGCGACGCCGCCTGCATGGCAACACCGAGCTTGCTGTACTTAAACAGCGCGAAAAGCAACCCGCACAGTAGCACTGTCACGGCGATGACTACCAGTTGTTCAGCGCTCAAAATCAAGCCGCCCAGCCCCAGCACCTTGTCTTTGTAGGGCACTGGCAAGGTATGGGTTTCAGTACCAATGTTTGGAATCATGGTGATCAGACCGCGCAGTACGTAGCCAATGCCGATGGTCAACATCACAATTGAAAAGGCGGGCTGGCCCAAAATAGGGCGAATGACGGCGCGCTCCAGCAGCACGCCAAACAGGGCCATGGCGGTGATGCTGGCCACGATGGCAATCCAGAACGGCTGGCCCAGAAAAGCCATGATGCCCAAGCCGCAAAATGCGCCCAACATCATGAGCTCGCCCTGCGCAAAGCTCACGGTTTCGGTAGCTTTATAGATAAGCACAAAACCCAACGCTATCAGGCCGTAAATGCAGCCCTGTGCGACACCGCTGATGACCAATTGCAAAAATTGCACGTTAAAAATACCTTTGTTTTTTATGCTTTGTTTGACAGTTAAGTTTAGAAACAGTTCATTGAATGCCACACGGTGCAAACCCTCACCAGCAATGCCCAATCAAGCACGTTGAAATTTTTTAAGCGTTGCAATAACGTCGTGGGTTATCGCAAAGCCAGCCCCGTGCGAATCAGCAAGCGTTTTTGCTCTGGCGGCAAACGCGCCTACACCTGTTGAGTAGATAAATTGCAGAGCTCCCCCGGTCCAGGCGGGAAATCCAATGCCGAAAATAGAACCAATGTTTGCATCGTGCACCGAAGACAACACGCCTTCGTGCAGGCAGCGTGCGGTTTCAATGGCTTGCCGGTAAAGAAAGCGGTCTTTCAGTTCTTGCATGTCAAAACCAGCACTGGGTTTTTCAAATACCTTTTTCAAGCCTGTCCACAGCACTTTTTTGCCGCCGCTCGGGTAGTCGTAAAAACCGCCCGACCCGCCTTTAAGCGCTGCTGCGCGGCCACCGCGGTGAAGTTCTTTGACCATACGTTCCACCAGTAGCTCACCGGCTGTTGCTGTGTATGTCTTACCTTCCGCTAATAAATCAGCGCGGGTTTGGTCGAGCACGTGCACGCTCAGGGTCAACGAGGTTTCGTCAAGTACCGCCAATGCGCCCACTGGCATGCCGACTTGCACCGCAGCTTGTTCAATAACCGGCGCGGCTATGCCTTCGCTCAACATGGCCGCACCCTCCATGACAAAAGTGCCAAAAGTCCGGCTGGTGTAGAAGCCGCGTGAATCATTGACCACAATCGGAATTTTGCCCAAGGCTTGCACGTAGTCGAACGCGCGCGCTACGGTTTCGTCATCGGTCTGCTTGCCCCGAATAATCTCAACCAGCTGCATTTTGTCGACGGGGCTGAAAAAATGAATGCCAATAAATTTTTCTGGCCTAGCACTGGCCAGCGCTAGGCCAGAGATGGGAAGCGTGGACGTATTGCTTGCAAAAAAGCCGCCATCAGCGAGATGCACCTGTGCTTCTTGTGTCACTGCCGCTTTCAAGTCGCGCTGTTCAAAAACCGCTTCAATGATCAAATCGCAGCCGTTTAAATCGCTGGTTTTGGCTGTGGCTGTGATTCGGTCGAGCAAAGCTTGTTTCTCAGCCGGCGTCATGCGATTTTTGTCAACGCGTGCTTGGGTTAGCTTGGCGCTGTACGCTTTGCCCGCGTCGGCTGCTGGCTGGCTGACATCCTTTAGCACCGTGGTGACTGCGCGACTTGCTTGCACGTAGGCGATGCCGGCGCCCATCATGCCTGCACCAAGAATGCCCACTTTTTGTGGCTTGTAGCGCGGTACGCCCTGCGGGCGGCTTTGCCCGCTTTTGACTGCATTCATGTTGAAGAAGAACGTGTTGATCATGTTCTTGGCGACCGGCCCCACCATTACTTTGGCAAGGTATCGGCTTTCAATGCGCAAGGCAGTATCAAAATCAACCTGCGCGCCTTCCACCATGGCGCAAAGTGCAGCGTCTGGGGCGGGGTACAGGCCACGGGTTTTTTGCTTCAGCATTGCAGGGGCAACGCTGAGTGCTGCAGCAATTTTGGGGTTGCTGGGTGTGCCGCCCGGCATTTTGTAGTCTTTGGCATCCCAGGGCTGAATAGACTGCAGATGAGTCGCAATAAACGCCAGTGCCTTGCTGCGCAGCTCGGTTGCGTCGCCCACTAACTCGTGCACCAACCCGAGCGCGAGTGCTTCTGCGGGGTTGAACAACTTGCCTTCCAGCAAGTAAGGCTGCGCGCCCAGCAGGCCCAACAGGCGCGTCATTTTGGTAATTCCGCTTGCGCCGGGAATCAAGCCCAGCGTAACCTCTGGCAAGCCAAACTGAATTTTGGGGTTGTCTACCGCAACCCTGTGGTGCCCGACCAGCGCCAGTTCCCAGCCGCCGCCAAGTGCCGTGCCGTTTAGGCAAGTGACCACTGGTACGCCTAGGGTTTCGAGCGTGCGAAAGTTCTTTTTGACCAGCTCAATTTCGTCGTACACCAGGCTGACCTGCTCGGGCTGCAAAGCCAGCGTCGCTTTCAGGTCTGCGCCCGCAAAAAATGTGGTTTTGTTTGACGCCAGTACGATGCCTCTAATCAGGGCTTTGTCTCGCAGAACTAATGCAGTCGCCTCAGTCAAGTCAGCCTGCCATTGCGCGCACATGGTGTTGACCGGAGAGTTGGGCTCGTCAAACGTCAGGGTAGCGATGCCCGCATTCAATTCGTAAAGGATAGTTTTCATCAAAGCGCCTCGACAATCGTGGCAATGCCCATACCACCGCCTACGCACAAAGTGGCCAGACCGTAGCGCAACTTGCGCCTGTGCAACTCATCAATCAGCGTGGCCAAAATCATTGCACCGGTAGCGCCCAGCGGGTGGCCCATGGCAATAGCGCCGCCATTCACGTTGACTTTTTCATGCGGCACGTTGAGCTCTTTCATGAACCGCATCGGCACAGCGGCAAACGCTTCATTGACTTCAAAAAGATCAATTTGCTCAATCGTTAGCCCTGCTTTAGCCAGTGCCTTGCGCGCGGCAGGCACTGGGCCGGTCAGCATGATGGTGGGGTCGGCGCCGCTCACGGCTACAGCCACAATGCGGGCTTTTGGCGTTAACTTATGCAGCTTGCCAGCGGCTTGGGAGCCAACCAGCACCGCCGCTGCTCCGTCGACAATGCCCGACGAATTGCCCGCATGATGCACATGAATGATGCGCTCTACTGCCGGGTACTTGGCAAGCGCCACTGCATCAAAACCCATCGCGCCGAGTTGCTCAAACGAAGGCTTTAAAGCGCCCAAACCATCCAAGGTGGTGTGCGGCTTGATGAACTCGTCGGCGTCCAAAATGGTTTGGCCCAAGAAATCGTTTACGGCCACGATGGAGCCGGAAAAGTAGCCGTTGCTACTGGCGTGTGCGGCGCGGCGTTGTGACTCCAATGCAAAAGCATCAACGTCGGCTCGGCTGTAGCCATCAATGGTGGCGATCAAATCTGCGCCTATACCTTGCGGCACAAAGTTGGTGGCGCTGTTGGTCTCGGGGTCTTGCGCCCATGCGCCGCCGTCGGAGCCAATCGGCACGCGGCTCATGCTTTCAACGCCGCCTGCTACTACCAGGTCTTCCCAGCCGGAGCGCACTTTTTGCGCTGCCAGGTTCACGGCCTCAAGGCCCGATGCGCAAAACCTGTTTAATTGCAGGCCTGAACAGCGGAAGTCCCACCCGGCTTTCAGTGCTGCTACTTTGGCAATCACCGAGCCTTGCTCGCCGATGGGTGACACCACGCCCATGACCACATCGTCGACCAGCGCGGTGTCAAACTGGTTGCGGCGCTGCAGCTCAGTCAATACCCCAGCCAATAAATTGACGGGCTTGACTTCGTGCAGGCTGCCGTCTTTTTTGCCTTTGCCGCGAGGAGTGCGAATCGCGTCGTAGATGAAAGCCTCAAGCATGTCATTTACCTTTTCGGTGGTGCAAACTTTGAGCGTGAAGTATATTTGCACACCATGATTACACGCACTCTGTTTACCCCCGATCATGTTGCTTTTGGCGACAGTTTTCAGCGCTTTATTGACCACGAAATTGCACCGCACCATGCTGCCTGGGAAGACCAAGGCTACGTGAACAAAGATGTTTGGCGCAGCGCCGGCGCAAACGGGTTCTTGTGCATGTCGATGCCCGAGGCGTATGGCGGCTCGGGTGCTGACAAGCTTTATAGCGTGCTGCAGATGGAGGCTTTGGGCAGGGCGGGCTTCAGCGGTATTGGGTACGGGTTGCACACTGAAATCATTGCGCCATATTTCTTGCACTACGGCACAGACGCCCAAAAAGCGCACTACTTGCCCAAAATGGCAACCGGCGAGATGGTTGGCGCCATTGCCATGACCGAACCCGGTGCGGGCAGCGATTTGCAGGGCTTGAGCACCACCGCCATCGTACAAGCCGACGGCAGTTATCTGCTCAATGGCAGCAAGACTTACATTACCAACGGCTGGCATTCAGACGTGGTGATTGTGGTCGCCAAAACCAACCCGGCAGCGGGCGGCAAGGGCACGAGTTTGTTGATTGTTGAGCGCGGTATGGCGGGCTTTACTAAAGGCAAGCCACTTAAAAAGCTGGGCCTGAAAGCGCAGGACACCTGCGAGCTGTTTTTTGACAACGTGCGCGTGCCCGCAGCAAACTTGCTGGGCGGAAAAGATTTCGAAAATCGCGGCTTTATCTGCCTGATGGAGCAACTGCCTTGGGAGCGTTTACAAATTGCCATTACGGCGGTGTCTTCAGCGCAAGCTGCTATTGACTGGACTATTGATTACGTCAAGCAGCGCCAAGTGTTTGGCAAAACTGTGGCCAGCTACCAAAACACCCGATTCACGCTGGCCGAATTGCAAACTGAAGTGCAGGTAGCGCAAGTGTTTGTGGACAAGTGCATTGAGCTGGTTATGGCCGACAAGCTGGATACGGCTACTGCCAGCATGGCCAAGTACTGGACCACTGACTTGCAATGCAAAGTGATGGATGAATGTGTACAACTGCACGGCGGCGCGGGCTATATGTGGGACTACCCGATAACCCGGGCTTATGCCGACGCGCGGGTGCAGCGAATCTACGGCGGCACGAACGAGATCATGAAAGAGGTGATTTCGCGGTCTATCGGCTTGGGTTGAGCCTTGCTGCGCAGAGTTGCACTGCGTTGCCTCGCTAAAATTGCCAACATCGCTATAAATATAGGAGCTGCTCGCGCCCGTATTTATTGATTAAAAGCCCTAAAACACTCTCAAAAAGCCCAAATAAATCGCCAAAAAGAGCAATTCACGGCTGGTTTAGAAAATGGGCAAGCATGTCGGCCAGTTGCTCAGGCTGGTCATGGTGCAGCATGTGACCCGCGTCCTCAATGCGAGCCACGCGAACGTCGGCAATCACCTTGAGTCGCTCGTGGTAATCGGCCAGCGTGTAGCGGCCCTGGTTCCATTTGTCGAGTGAATCATCACTGGCTTCTACAGCCAGCACTGGTGCGGTGATGCGCTTGTATGCCTCTAGCGCTTCTTCAACTTTATAGATGTTTGCGCTGGTCACTTTGTGGCCTGGCTCGCCCAAAATCACCCATTTACCGTTGGCATCTTGTCGAGACCAATGCGCTGCCAGCCAGTTGGCTTTGTCAGTCGTTAGTCTGGGGTTGGTTTTCATCAGACGCTTGGCCACGCCATTGAGCTCTTCATAAGCCTTCAAATCAAGCTCGCCTTTGTGCACAGACTTCAACTCGTCTATCCATTTGGCGTAGCGAGTCGGCGCTTGTGCGGGCTTGCTGGGCGCCAGGCCAAAACCTTCTAGGTTGACGAGTTTGCGAATCCGCTCTGGGCGCACGCCGGCGTAAATCATGGCCACGTTGCCGCCCATGCTGTGGCCGACCAAATCGACCTTTTGGTCTTGTACGTAATGGTCAAGTAAAAAATCAAGGTCGGCGAGGTAGTCTGCAAACCAATAGTTGTCGGTAGCGCCGCCAGTAGTTAAGCCAAAGCCTCGCCAGTCGGGCGCAATGATGGTGCGGCCTACTGCAAAAGCATCAGGCAGTGCGTCGACCATGAACTGATAAGACGCCGCCACGTCCATCCAGCCATGAACCAGCACTAACGGGGGCAGCTTGCTGGATGCGGCTTCATCGCCCCATATCCACACGTGGTAGTTCAGCCCGCGCACAGGAACAAACTGACTTCTAGATGCGCGTTTTTCTTTGTACATGGCGGCAATGATAAATTGCCTTTACCTGCAGCTTAGTCCGTGCGGTGACATAGGGGTCTGCCAAATAACCCCAGCGGGGCGAGCAGATACTATAAAAATAATAGCTGGTCGCGCCCGAATTTATTGAGATTTACTGGTATTTAGACCTATTTTGCTGCAACTTGTTCGGCTACAAAGATTTCAATGCGGCGGTTTTTGTCGCGGCCTTGGGCAGAGCCGTTATCAGACACCGGCTCCCGTGAACCTCTGCCGTCCGTGGCGATGCGGGTGCGTGCCACGCCTCGGCCCACCAAGTAGTCGCGCGCGGAGTTGGCCCGGTCAATTGACAACGGGTTGTTAATGGCGTCTGTGCCAGTGCTGTCCGTGTGCCCAATGATGCTGATTGTGGTTTCAGGGTGCTGAGTCAGGGTGGTGGCAAACTGATTCAAGATGGGGTCGAAGTTGGGTTTGATGGCTGAGCGGCCCACGTCAAAAGACACATCGCTGGGGATGTCCAGCTTCAAACGGTTGTCGCTGGTCTGCGTAACAGCAACGCCGGTGCCAGCAGTGGCTTTTTCCATTGCAGCTTTCTGGTCTTGCATTTTTTTAGACCAAATGTAGCCGCCGCCCGCGCCGACCGCGCCGCCCAATACAGCCCCCGTCACCGCGCCTTTTGAGCCACCTACTGCAGCACCCAGCACAGCGCCACCCAGCGCGCCAATACCGGCACCTTTGGCGGTGCCTTGCTGGGTTTCACTCATGTTGGCGCAGCCTGTAAGGACGGCAAGGCTAAGTGCCAACGCGCTGAGGGAGAAAGTTTTAGCTGAATGCGATGTTGTGGTCATGTAAGACTCCTTGGTTGGGCAGCTGGGCTGCCTGTGTGTTTGTGCAAACTTATCGTACTGGTGCGCCGCTGTGCGCGCTGTAAGACAGGCGCTTTAAATGTAAATAAATGAGGCGTTTCTATCGCTTAAACCGCAATGCACCGAAATCACGCCGACAGGGCGAGTCCGGCTCAGCCACTAAACTCGACGCAATCGACCACCACTTTTGCAAAACATGAAATTAATCCAACTCGGCAGCAGCGACCTACACGTCACCCCCATTTGCCTGGGCACCATGACATTTGGCGAGCAGGTCAACCAGGCTGACTCGCACGCGATTCTTGATCGCTCGATGGAGCGGGGCGTTAACTTTCTGGATGCAGCCGAGATGTATTCAGTGCCGCCCAAGGCCGAAACCTTTGGTTTGACTGAAACCATTTTGGGCAACTGGTTTGCCAAAACTCCGGGCGCAAGGCAAAAGCTGGTGCTGGCCACAAAAGTAGCCGGCCCCGCGCGCGGCATGAATTGGATTCGCAGCGGCAGCCCCGATGTAACTGCTGCCGACATCACCCAAGCATGTGAAGACAGCTTAAAGCGCCTGCAAACGGATGTGATTGATCTGTACCAAATTCACTGGCCGTCGCGGCATGTACCTGCGTTTGGCATGATGTATTTTGACCCTGCAAAAGACATGCAGGTGTCGTCGATTCACGTACAGCTGGAAGCGCTCGGCGCGCTGGTTAAAGCCGGTAAGGTGCGGGCAATTGGCTTGTCAAATGAATCGCCGTATGGCGTGCACGAGTTTTGCCGGCTCGCCGACCAGCACGGCCTGCCGCGTGTGGCCACCGTGCAAAACCCGTATTGCCTGATTAACCGCACCGTAGAAAACGGGCTGGACGAAACCATGCACCGCTTGGGTGTGTCGCTGCTGGGCTATTCGCCGCTTGGCTTTGGCTTGTTAACGGGGAAATACGACAAGTCAGGCATTGCCGACCCGGCGCACAAAGACATCGGGCGAATGAGCCTGTTCGAAAGCATGCAAAAGCAGCGCTGGGGCAGGCCAGATTCATTGGCCGCCGCACGGCGTTACAACGCATTGGCCACCGTCAATGGCATGACCCCAACGCAAATGGCGCTGGCGTTTTGCTACACCAAGTGGCAGGTGGCAAGCACCATCATCGGCGTGACTTCGTTAGCGCAACTTGATGCGGACATCGACGCGTATGGCACTGTTCTCAGCACCGACACTTTGCTAGAGATTGACAAAATTCGCTGGGAAATTCGCGACCCTGCGGTTTAGCGCGGCTCAGTCAAATTAAGCCCGGTTGATCGCAAGTCAAATTGAACGGCGCATGCCCAAGAACCACATCAGCGAAACACCGGCCACCCAATGGCTCAGGGCCAACAAGGTTGAATTTACCGAGCACCCGTACAACTACCTTGAGCACGGCGGCGCGCAGCACAGCGCCCAGGTGCTGGGGTTTGACCCTTTTACTGTCGTTAAAACTCTGGTGATGCAAGACCAGGACGGCGCCTCGCTGCTGGTGCTGATGCACGGCAATCGAACGGTATCCACCAAGAATTTGGCTCGGCAAATTGGCGCCAAGTCAGTCGAGCCGTGCAAGCCAGAAGTTGCCAACAGGCACAGCGGTTACCTGGTCGGCGGCACGTCGCCTTTTGCCACCCGCAAAACTATGCCGGTGTACGTTGAAGCCAGCATTTTGACTTTGCCTAAAATCGCTATCAACGGTGGCCGGCGCGGCTACCTGGTGTGCGTTGAGCCGCAAGGCTGCTTGGCGCTGATTGGCGCAACACCCGTGCAGTGCGCGCTGGCTGCCTGACCAACCCGCGCAGCGCGAGCGTGATTCAACCCTAAAGAGGATTTGTTTTGGACTATTTGTATTCAATCGTCGCTGCGGTAGCGGCTTACCTGGTGGGCTCGCTGTCTTTCGCCGTTATTGTCAGCCGCGCAATGGGGCTTAAAGACCCGCGCACGTATGGCAGCAGCAACCCTGGCGCGACCAACGTGCTGCGCTCGGGCAGCACCACGGCTGCAGTTGTAACGCTAATTCTGGACGCCTTCA
Organism: Polaromonas sp.; assembly: GCA_031417695.1. Lineage (GTDB taxonomy): Bacteria > Pseudomonadota > Gammaproteobacteria > Burkholderiales > Burkholderiaceae_C > Polaromonas. The sequence goes on along the minus strand of JANOWB010000062.1, from coordinate 6,740 downwards.
AAGGCTGGCTGCCGGTGATGCTGGTGAAGTGGTTTGGCAAAGACTTTGGCTTGGGCGATGGCACGATTGCTGTGGTTGGTTTTGCCGCGTTTTTAGGGCACTTGTTTCCGGTGTTTTTTGGCTTTAAAGGCGGAAAAGGCGTGGCAACTGCTGCAGGCGTTCTGTTCGGGTTTGAATGGGTGCTGGGCTTGGCTACGCTTGCTACATGGGTGATCGTGGCGTTTTTCTCGCGTTATTCGTCGTTGGCGTCCATGGCCAGCGCGGCTTTTGCACCTGTTTTTTACCTGATGGGCGACCGCGCCGCCTGGTACACAGAGCGCAGCATATTGCTGGCCATTTTCATGATGGGATTGTTGCTGGTGGTGCGCCACAAAGACAACATCAACAAACTAGTCAAAGGCACTGAGTCAAAGTTGGCGTTTGGCAAAAAACCTGCGCCTTGACGCTCAAAATAACGCCCAACAATTTTCAATAATCCTCAACAATCCTCAATAACGCTTAACCAACGTCATCTGATCGCTCTCACGCGTCATTTGGAAACGCGTTAAAAAGCTGTTGCCGAGTAGCATGAAGGGCATGGCTTGCGGCGTAACCACCGCATCGACATCAAACACTTCCACATCGCCAATGCGAACCGAATTGAGCTTGATGCGGTAGCCCTGCGTGTTGCCATTGGCGGTTGAAATGCCAATGACTTGCCCGGTTTTGTAATTGATGCCCGCGCGTTCGGCATCTTGCATGCCCATGGCAATTGATGTGGCGCCCGTGTCGACCATGAACTGCACGGCTTTGCCATTGATTTGACCAGCAGTCACGAAGTGCCCGCCGCTGCCTGCCGTCAGCACTATGCGCGTGCCGCGCGAAATGGTGGTGCTGCCGCCGGTGCTGACGGGCGCATCACCCACCCGCAGTGTGGCGCGCTTGCCGCCTTGTTCAATCACGGCTTGATCAGCTGTGGTGGAAAGCACTTTGACACCCTGATGCGTCTCACCGGGTGCAACAGTTTTGGGTGCGCCGCCGTTGACAATCAGCAAGGCTTTGCTGCCCATCATGCCCGCGAGCGACACCGAATCAGCTTGGGCGGCCGCTGATAAGCAGGCTAAGGCAGCGAGAGCGACGACCCGCAACAGGCCAATGCGTGGAGTTTTCACCGTTAATCCCGAAAGTTGTTAAAACTCAGCGGAAAGTCGGGGTTCTCAGACTTGATTAACGCCATCGCCGCCTGCAAGTCGTCGCGCTTGGCACCCGTCACGCGAACCTTTTCTTCTTGAATCGCGCCTTGCACTTTGATTTTGCTGCCTTTGAGCAGCACCTGAATCTTTTTTGCGAGCTCGCTCTCAATGCCGTCCCGCACCTTGTTGGTTTGCTTGACTTTGTCGCCGCCGATTTTGCTGGACTTGCCCACATCTAAAAAGCGGGCATCTACCGCAGCTTTGGTCAGCTTGCTGCGCAAAATGTCGTTGATCTGGTCGAGCTGAAAGTCGCTGTCGCCAATCAAAATAATTTCTTTGTCTTTTAGTTCAATCGACGCCGACGTGCCTTTGAAATCAAAGCGCGTGCCGATTTCTTTGCCGGTATTTTCCACAGCGTTCTTTACCTTGACCAGGTCCGCTTCAAGCACAGTGTCAAAAGAAGGCATGATTTTTAAAAGTTAGGTGAAGCTAGGCGTTGCAATGGGACAATCACCTCATGTTAGTCGAGAAAAACGTCCCTCTTCAGTCTTTTAATACCTTTGGCATTATTGCCAAAGCACTATCGCTGGTGCGCCTTGAGAGCGCAGCCGATATTGATGCCCTGCTGGCTAATGAGTCTTTGAAAAACGCACCCCAATTTATATTGGGCGGTGGCAGCAACATTGTGCTCACGGGCGACGTCAAATCGCTGGTACTGAAAGTTGAAATCAAGGGGAAACGGCTGGTCAGCGAAACGCCCAAAGCATGGATTGTTGAAGCCGGTGCAGGTGAAAACTGGCACGATTTAGTCACATGGACGTTGCAAAACGGTTACCCAGGCCTTGAAAACCTGGCGTTGATTCCCGGCTGCGTGGGCGCATCGCCGGTGCAAAACATTGGCGCGTACGGCGTAGAGCTGCAAGACCGCTTTGACTCGCTTGACGCTATTGACTTGACCACCGGCCAGCGCTTTACGCTAAATGCGGCGCAGTGCGCTTTTGGCTACCGCGACTCGGTGTTTAAACATGTGGGCAACCCGGGCTTTGGTCTGGCGGGCAAGGCGTTGATTACCCATGTGCGTTTTGCACTACCCAAAAACTGGAAGCCGGTGCTCGGTTATGCCGATATTGAGAAAAAGCGCCTGCAAGCCGGTATTGACGCACCCACAGCGCTACAAATTTATGACTGGGTGTGCGAGATTCGACGCGCCAAACTCCCGGATTGGACGGTGCTGGGCAACGCAGGCAGCTTCTTCAAAAACCCAACCGTGAGCGCCGAACAGTGCACTGACATTATTGCCCGAGAGCCGAAAATCGTGCATTACGTGCTGGCTGATGGCTCGGTCAAGCTGGCCGCCGGCTGGTTGATTGACGCATGCGGCTGGAAGGGCAAAACCATCGGCAACGCAGGCGTGTACGACAAGCAGGCGCTGGTGCTGGTCAACCTAGGCGGCAAGGCCAACCCGGTAACGGGCGGCGAGGTCATGACGCTGGCCAAGTCGATTCAAACCAGCGTGTACGAGCGGTTTGGTATTCGGCTGGAGCCTGAGCCGGTGGTGGTTTGAATTTAAGCGACTGATGTTTGATACGGCTGCTTGACGAATCGCGTCTTGCCTCTTCGGCTAATTCAGCGCCAACGGCGGCATGAAGCAGCAAGCGATTGACGCCGTCAAGGGCTGGATGCACAAGTTGCAAACGTTAGCGTTCAGGCTTTTGTGCTATATAAATAGTAGCTGCTCGCGCCCGTATTTATTGGTTAAAACGCTTAAAAGCCGCCTAAAAACGGCTCTTTTTTACCTTTTTGCGCTTAAAACTGTCTCCTTTTAAAGCTCCCCCAGCTTGCTTTTAGGAATCAGCTTCCAGATGGCTGCCGCGCCTGATTTTGCAATCTCAATTCTGTAAATTTCGTCATTCGACTGGTTGATCGCACTCGCGCCTTCTTGTGGAGGCACGCCGATCAATTGCGACACCAGCAAAGGATTGATTCCGCCGTGGCCGACGATCACTACTGTTCCGCCGTTCGGGTGCTTGGCGGTGATCTGTTTAAGGGCAGCCTCGGCCCGCTTCGACTGGTTTTCTAGTGTTTCGCCGCCCTCCATGTCGTCTGCCCAGGTAAAGCGGCGCTTGTTCCAATCGGCCACGACGGCCGGGTCTTTGTCGTTCGCGCCTTCAAACTTGCCAAAAAAGCGCTCGCGCAACTCGTCCATCGCCACGATAGGCGCGTGGCCTTCAAACACCGCTGCGGTTTGGCGTGCGCGCTGGTGTGAGCTGACATACACCGCATCAACACGCACGTCGCCCAAGGTCTTGGCCATGGCGGCTGCTTGCTCGCGGCCTGTGGCGTTCAGCGGGTTGTCCGTGCCGCCCTGAATGCGGCCATCCTTGTTCCAGTCTGTCTGGCCGTGGCGCACCACGTAAACCGTGAGTTGGGCTTGCGCTGACGTGGTTGTGAAGGCGCAGGCCATGAGCGCTGCGCTAACCAAGCCGCGAAAAGAAAGCGACGATGTCATGGTGAGCTCCTTGCAAGGGTTGATCGAGCTGCGTCGTCAACTCAGTCGATCAATCGCAGGCACTTGCAAGTCTCTTTTGCTCTTGTGACGTGGTTGTGACAGCGACCTAAGCCCCAGCAATTAGGGTTAGGCGCCCCGGCTTAAACACCTTTAAACACCTCTATCCCCGGCCAGCTTTACCAAATCCCCGTCTTTAGCTAGCGACAGCAAACCCGCCTTCGCATACACCGCCAGCTTGTCGCGCGTGTCCACAATGTCCAGGTTACGCATCGTCAGCTGGCCAATCCGGTCTAGTGGGCTGAACGGTGCGTCTTCTACCTTTTCCATCGACAAGCGCTCGGGCTTGTAGGTCAGGTTGTGTGATTCGGTGTTCAAGATGGAATAGTCGTTACCGCGCCGCAGTTCCAGCGTGACTTCACCTGTGATGGCACTTGCTACCCAGCGCTGGGCGGTTTCGCGCAGCATGATGCATTGCGGGTCAAACCAGCGGCCTTGGTATAACAATCGGCCGAGTTTTTTACCGTTCATGCGGTACTGCTCAATCGTGTCTTCGTTGTGAATGCCGGTGATCAAACGCTCGTACGCTATGAAAAGCAAAGCCAGGCCGGGCGCTTCGTAAATGCCCCGGCTTTTGGCTTCGATGATGCGGTTTTCGATTTGGTCGCTCATGCCCAGGCCGTGGCGGCCGCCGATGATGTTGGCCGCCAGAATCAAATCAACCAAGGTGTCAAAACGCTTGCCGTTCAGTGCTATCGGCTGGCCTTCTTCAAACCGCACAGTGACTTCTTCGCGCTTGACTTCGACTTCGTCCTTCCAAAACGCCACGCCCATGATGGGATTGACTATTTTCATGCCGCTTGACAGGAGTTCCAGGTCTTTTGCCTCGTGTGTCGCGCCCAGCATGTTGCTGTCGGTCGAATAGGCTTTTTCAGCCGACATTTTGTAGCCAAAGCCCGCTTGGGTCATAAACGCCGACATCTCTGCGCGGCCACCCAGCTCGTCAATAAATAACTGGTCAAGCCATGGCTTGTAGATTTTTAAATCCGGGTTGGTCAACAAGCCGTAGCGATAAAAACGCTCGATGTCATTGCCCTTAAATGTGCTGCCGTCGCCCCAAATGTTGACGTTGTCTTCTCGCATCGCGGCGACCAGCATGGTGCCTGTGACGGCGCGGCCTAGCGGGGTGGTGTTGAAGTAGGTCACGCCTGCAGTGGTGATATGGAAAGCCCCAGCTTGCAGCGCGGCAATGCCTTCGGTGGCGAGCTGTTTGCGGCAGTCAATGAGGCGGGCTTTTTCAGCGCCGTATTCCATCGCTTTGCGGGGAATTTCGTCGTAGTCCGGCTCGTCAGGCTGGCCCAGGTTGGCGGTGTAGGCGTATGGCAGGGCGCCTTTGAGCTTCATCCAGTGCAGGGCAGCGCTGGTGTCCAGCCCGCCTGAAAATGCGATGCCGACTTTTTGCCCAATGGGCAGGTGCTGGAGGATAGTGGCCATGTATTTATCGGTGCTTTTTTAGTTATTCAAAATGGCAGATGTAGTGATACGGCTCCGTCACTCTGATGTCGAATTTCGAGTCGCCCGGCACGTTGAATTTTTCACCCGCTGATGATTTAACCCACGTGTCGCTGCCGGCCAGCTTGTATTCGCAACTTCCCGCCACGCATTCCATGATTTCAGCTGCACCAGTGTTGAACGTCAGCGTGCTGGGCAAAACCACGCCTACTGATTTTCTCGTGCCGTCGAGGTAAGTAATGCCGTGGCTGATGCATTTGCCGTCAAAGTACACATTGGCTTGGGTAGTAACAGTAATGTTGGAGATTTGTTGGGTAGTCATGGCCGGATTTTAAAGGACAGCTTGCCGGGGTCGTTGAATCTGTTGCTTGCCAGCTTGCGTACTACAGAAGAATCGACGTATTGATAGACAATCCTATGCATGACCACACTCACCCCGGACACCACCTTGATTGCCCTGATTGACCGCGTCGCCGTGGCCGACGAAAAGGCCCTGCGCGAGCTGTACGAGCTGACCTCGTCCAAGCTGTACGGCGTGGCGGTGCGTGTGGTCACCAATCGGGAATGGGCCGAAGACGTTTTGCAAGAGGCGTTTATCAACATTTGGCGCATTGCGGGCGACTACAAAGCGTCGCTGTCGCCGCCCATGGCCTGGATGGCGCTGGTGGTGCGCAGCCGGGGGCTGGACTTTTTGCGCCGCCGCGCCTCTGACCGCGCCGACAAAATGCAAGAGCTTGATGATGTGATTTCAGACACGGTGGAGGGCGATTCACCCAACCCGATGGACACCGCCATGGCCAGCGAGCAGGCGCGCGTGTTGCACCACTGCCTGGGCCAGCTGGGCAACAAGCAGCGCGAAGTGGTTAGCCTCGCGTACCTGCGCGACTTGAGCCACGGCGAGTTGGCCGAGCAGCTCAAGCTGCCGCTGGGCACGGTGAAAACCTGGATACGGCGCGGGCTAGAGCAACTGCGCGGTTGCATGGGCCGGCTGGCCTAGTCGAAGGTAAACACCATGAACTTAAAACGAAACCCCGCATTAATCGAGCAACTGGCCGCCAGCTACGCACTGGGCACACTGCGCGGCGGTGCACGCCGCCGTTTTGAAACGTTGGCGCGGCAAGACCCGGCGCTGCGCGCGGCGGCACTGATCTGGCAAAGCCGCATGGCATCGGTTTCTGAGCTTCAGCCTGAAGTCGCACCCAGCGCCGCGGTGTGGAAGCGGATTGAAAACTTGGTTGACGGCGAGAAACAAGCCCAAGCCATGCAGGCCACCCGAGTGCCGGTCAAGACCCATACAAGCTGGTGGGCCAGCCTGAACTTGTGGCGCGGCTTGACGAGTGTGGGCGCCGGTGCTGCGGTAGCCGCCGTGTTGGTCAGCGCTAACTTGAACACGATCAACGGCAGGCTGGGCGGTGAAGTACAAGCCTTGGGTGGCCAGGTGCAAACACTCAATGCGAGGCTAGCAGCCACGCCTGAAATTCAATACGTTGCCGTGCTGGCAGACGACAAAGCGGCCGCGTCGATGCTTGTCACGTTCGACCCCAAAACCA
>JANOWB010000061.1:0-7457 GCA_031417695.1 Polaromonas sp. | reverse complement strand
CCTCGTTGATGCCTTCCTGCAGGATCTGGCCGTTGGTCATTTCCTTGTAGTACATGACCTGGTCTTTATCCACCGGCGTGTACTTCTGGCCTTCGGGGTTGTAGATGCCGATCTGGCGGAACAAGCCTTCCATACCAAAGGTACGCGCTTCATCAACCAAAATCGGCACCACGCGCGGGCCCAGCGCCTGGTCGCGCAGCAGCTGCGTTAAAAAGCGAACATAAGCTTGTGTGGTGGAGATTTCGCGGCCTTCTGGTGTGGGTTCCATCACTGATTTGAAGGTGTCCAGCGCAGGCACGGTAAAGTTTTCATCAGCCTTGGTGCGGCGGTGCGGCAGGTAGCCGCCCAGGGCCTTGCGGCGCTCGTGCAGGTAGCGCATTTCAGGGGTGTCGTCAGCGGGTTTATAAAACGGAATGTCGGCCAGCTGGCTGTCAGGAATCGGAATACCAAAGCGATCGCGGAAGGCCTTGATATCGTCGTCAGACAGTTTTTTGGTTTGGTGAACGTTGTTTTTACCTTCGCCAATTTTTCCCATGCCAAAACCCTTGACGGTTTTGATGAGAAGCACCGTCGGCTGGCCAACGTGTTTAACGGCGGCGTGAAACGCGGCATAAACTTTTTGTGAATCGTGCCCGCCACGACGCAAGTTAAAGATGTCGTCATCGCTCATTTTGGCGACCATCTCTAGCGTTTTTGGGTTCTGGCCAAAGAAGTGTTTGCGCACGTAAGCGCCGTCGTTCGCCTTCATCGCCTGGTAGTCGCCGTCGAGCGTGTCCATCATGACTTTTTTGAGTGCGCCGTCTTTGTCGCGTGCCAGCAGTGGGTCCCAGCCGTTGCCCCAAATCAGCTTGATGACGTTCCAGCCAGACCCGCGAAACTCGCCTTCGAGCTCCTGAATGATCTTGCCGTTGCCGCGCACCGGGCCATCCAGTCGCTGCAAATTGCAGTTGATTACAAACACCAAATTGTCGAGCCGCTCGCGTGCCGCCAGGCCAATGGCGCCCATTGATTCGACCTCGTCCATTTCGCCGTCGCCACAAAACACCCATACTTTTCTGTTGGCGGTGTCAGCAATGCCGCGCGCGTGCAGGTACTTTAAAAACCGCGCCTGGTAAATCGCCATCAGCGGGCCAAGGCCCATCGACACCGTGGGGAACTGCCAAAACTCAGGCATTAATTTTGGGTGCGGGTAGCTCGACAAGCCTTTGCCGTCAACCTCTTGCCTGAAGTTAAGCAACTGCTCTTCCGTTAAGCGACCTTCAAGATAAGCACGCGCGTAAACGCCGGGCGACACGTGGCCTTGTATGTACAGGCAGTCACCGCCGTGCTCTTTGCCCGCCTCGTTCGATTCAGCATGCCAAAAGTGATTGAAACCCGCGCCAAACAAACTGGCCAGAGACGCAAACGAGCCAATGTGCCCACCCAAATCGCCACCATCGGCCGGGTGCAGGCGGTTGGCTTTGACTACCATCGCCATCGCGTTCCAGCGCATGTACGCGCGCAAGCGTTTTTCAATTTCAAGATTACCGGGAGAGCGCTCTTCCTGGTCAGGCTCCAGCGTATTCACGTAGCCGGTGTTGGCAGAAAACGGCATGTCGATACTGCTTTGGCGAGCGTGCTCCAGCAGTTGCTCAAGTAAAAAATGCGCTCGCTCGGGGCCTTCGCTGTCGATGACGGCGGACAGCGCGTCCAGCCACTCGCGGGTTTCTTGCGCGTCATTGTCAAACGCGTGTTGAGCAGCGCCGGACGGCTGGGAATCAATAGGGTTGGCGGCCATGAAGTGTCTCCTGCAGTAACTGTGCATTGATGGGGTTGCCATCTGCAATGTAGATGTTTTTAAGCTTAGTTCTCTATTTTGGCACATCCCATTCAAATTTTCAAATTATGCATATTGATTTCACATTAAGAAAAATACTGGCATCCCGGCGTTACTTTCGAAACGCGCCTACAAGGGCTATCCCGTAAAATCCACTGCTCAATTTATGGCTAATTCAGCAAAACCCGCACCCAGTAAAGCCGCAAGCACTGCGCCTGTGGCGTTGTGGCGCCGGTGGTGGCGAAAACAGTCGCCTGCGCGCCAAGACCGCTTTATTACGCTGGGGCCGTTGCTTGCAGTGATCTTGTTTTTGGCTGCGGTGGTGGCCGCCTTTGGCTACCTGAGGCTGGAAGAAATTGACCGCGAGCAGCAGGCCGTAAAGCGTGATGTGGAATACGCCCAGCAGCGTTTGCGGCTGCGCCTGCTGGAGCGCCAAGAGCAATTGATGCGCCTGGGCCGCGACATCTCAAACAACGAAGTCGATGCTGACGAATTTGTGGTGCAAACCGAATCGCTGGTTAACCAGTACCCAGAGTTGCTGGCGATCACCTGGGTAGACGCCCGCCGCCGCGTGAAGGCGACTTACTCATCTGCCAGCGCCAACAGTGGGCAAATTCGCGCAGTGGGCCAAACCCTGCAAACTGGCGAAACCGACGGCACCTACGATTTAGCCCGAGACTTACGCCAGCCGGTGTACTCAAGGCCGTTTGACGGCAAGCGGGACTTGCCCAATGCAGGCGCTGTGCCAGCAATATCCGGCGCGGCTGCATCGCCCGGCGCGGGCACAGCCGATGCCAGCAAGGGCGACTCTGCGGCGCTGCAATTGCTGGTACCGCTAGACAGTCAAGGCAAATTTGGCGGCGTGATTTTGGCCGAATACTCTATTGAAGGCATGCTGCGTTTTGGCGTACCGGCTGAAGTTAGCGCCAAGTACGCAGTGGCCTTGATTGACGATAAAGACCGTGTGCTGGCTGGTGCGGCTGCGCCCAAGCGCAACCCGGCCGGGCGGCTGCTGCCGTGGGTGGAAGACGCGGCTGAATATGAAATACCCGTGTCGCTGGTGGGCAATGGCCTGCTGATTCGCGCGCAGGGCTACCGGGCGTCTCTTGGTGTCGTAGGCAGCGGTTTTTTCTGGCTGGTCAGCGCGCTGTCAGCGCTGACTGTGTGGATGCTTTTGGGCACTTGGCGCCACACCCGGCGGCGCGTGCAGGCCCAACAAGCACTCATGTTGGAAACCAACTTCAGACGCGCGATGGAAAACTCCATGTTGACCGGCATGCGCGCGCTGGACATGGCGGGCCGCATCACCTACGTCAACCCGGCTTTTTGCCAGATGACCGGCTGGAGCGAAGCAGAGCTGGTCGGCAGTACGCCGCCCTTCCCCTACTGGCCGCCCGGCGAACAACAATCGCTGCATTCACGCTTGACTGATGAGCTGCAAGGCCGCTCACCGCCCGGCGGTTTTGAGGTGCAGATCAAACGCCGCTCGGGTGAAGTGTTTGATGCCCGCATGTACGTGTCGCCACTGGTTGACCCCCGTGGTGCGCAAACCGGGTGGATGACGTCAATGACCGACATCACCGAGCCCAAGCGAATTCGTGAGGAGCTGTCGGCTTCTTATGAGCGCTTTACCACCGTGCTTGAAGGGCTGGACGCAGCGGTATCGGTAGCGCCGCTGGGCAGCGAAGAGCTGCTGTTTGCCAACAAGCTTTACCGCTCATGGTTTGGTGAGGCAGCCACCGCCGATGTGTCGGGCCACCTCAAACTGATTGCCCAAGCCGGCGTGCCCACTGCCGCCCCCAGTGGCGACGCCATGGACGAAGTTGACGGCCTGGCTGGTTTGCCCACCGACAGCCTGACTGCTGCGCAAAGCAAAAACGCTGAAATTTACATACCTGAATTAGACAAGTGGCTTGAAGTGCGCTCGCGGTACCTGACCTGGGTAGACGGCCGCCTGGCGCAAATGGTGATTGCCACCGACATCACGCCGCGGCGCCATGCCGAGGTGCAAGCCGCCCAGCAAAACGAACGCGCGCAAACCGCCAGCCGCCTGATCACCATGGGCGAAATGGCGTCGAGTGTGGCGCACGAACTTAACCAGCCGCTGACCGCCATCAACAACTATTGCAATGGCATGGTGACCCGCATCAAAGGAGAAAAAATCACCACTGAAGAACTGTTGATGGCGCTTGAAAAAACCGCCAAGCAGGCCTCTAGAGCTGGGCAAATTATTCAGCGCATTCGCTCGTTTGTTAAACGCAGCGAGCCGAACCGCAGCTTGGCCGATGTGACCACGCTGGTCGGCAACGCCATGGAGCTGGCCGAAATAGAGCTGCGCCGCCACAACGTGCGCCAAAGCCACTACATAGCGGCGCGGCTGCCGCAGATATTGGTCGACCCGATTTTGATTGAGCAAGTGCTGATCAATTTAATGAAGAACGCCGCCGAGTCAATTGAGCACGCCAAGCTGCCCGCCGCGCGCCGAAGTGTCGAGCTGCGGGTGGTGCCGAAAGTGATTGATGACCAGCAGGTGGTGGAGTTTTCAGTGGCTGACACTGGCAAGGGCATGTCTAACGAAGTCATGGCCCGGCTGTACGAAGCGTTTTATTCCACCAAGGCTGAAGGCATGGGCATTGGCCTGAAGCTTTGCCGCAGCATTATCGAGTCGCACCAGGGGCGGCTGTATGCAGAGAACCTCTACAATACCACCAGCGTGGTGGGGTGCCGATTTACCTTTTGGCTACCCGTTGCGCCGCTGGTTGAAGTTGCGCCGTTCGCACTAAATTCCGTGGTTGACGGGAAGTAGTGAAGGGCGTGGCAATCAATGACCCAAGCTCGTTTTTGAGCGGCACCCGTGACAGTGGTTGTTAAAGAAAGTTTGCTATGAGCTTGATTCCGAAAAAGGGCACCGTGTACGTCGTTGATGACGACGAAGGCGTGCGCGACTCGCTGCAGTGGCTGCTGGAAGGCAAAGACTACCGCGTGCGCTGCTACGACTCGGCTGAAACTTTCTTAAGCCGCTACGACGCCCGCGAGGTCGCCTGCCTGATTGTCGACATCCGCATGGCGGGCATGACGGGCCTTGAGCTGCAAGACAAACTGGTTGAGCGCAAATCACCGCTGCCCATCGTGTTTATCACCGGCCACGGCGACGTGCCGATGGCTGTGACCACCATGAAAAAAGGGGCGATGGACTTTATTCAAAAGCCGTTCCAGGAAGAAGCGCTGGTGAATTTGGTCGAGCGCATGCTGGAGCAAGCCAGAGTCGCCTTTGCGGGCCACCAGCAGTCGGCCAGCCGCGACGCCCTGCTGGCCAAACTGACCACGCGCGAAACCCAGGTGCTGGAGCGCATTGTGGCCGGCCGCTTGAACAAACAAATTGCCGACGACCTCGGCATCAGCATTAAAACGGTGGAGGCGCACCGCGCCAACATCATGGAAAAGCTCAACGCCAACACCGTTGCCGATTTACTCAAAATCGCTCTGGGGTCGACTACGGCCAAGGCTTGACCCAAAAACTCACCCAACTCAGTTTAGCTATTTATTTAGTAGCTGCTCGCGCCCGAATTCGTTAGCTAAAGCAATGAATTCGGGCGTTTTTATTGCAGAAACAGCCTTAAAACTGCTCAAATTCACTCAGGATCATTCAAAGCACCATGACGGCTCAACTCATTGACGGCAACGCCCTGTCCAAGCAACTGCGCCTTGACGTAGCCACGCGAGCGGCTGCGTTGCGCGCACGCGGTATCACGCCGGGCCTGGCAGTGGTGCTGGTGGGCGATAACCCGGCCAGCCAGGTGTATGTGCGCAACAAAGTCAAAGCCTGCGAAGACAACGGGCTGTATTCGGTATTAGACAAACACCCCGCTACCTTGAGCGAAGCCGACTTATTGGCACGGGTGGACGCGCTGAACCATGACCCGGCCATTCACGGCATATTGGTTCAGTTGCCGTTGCCTTCCCACATCGATGCGCACAAAGTCATTGAAGCGATTGCTCCAGCTAAAGACGTAGACGGCTTTCACGTGGCCAGCGCAGGCGCATTGATGGTCGGCCAGCCGGGGTTTTGGCCATGTACGCCGTATGGCTGCATGAAGATGCTGGATAGTATTGGCTATGACCTTAAAGGCAAACACACAGTCGTCATAGGCCGCAGCAACATCGTCGGCAAACCCATGGCGCTGATGCTGCTGCAAAAAAACGCCACCGTCACCATTTGCCACAGCGCCACGGTTGATTTAAAAGCCATGACGCTGCAAGCCGACGTGATTGTCGCTGCAGTGGGCAAGCGCAACATGTTGACCGCCGATATGGTCAAACCCGGCGCCGTGGTGATTGACGTGGGTATGAACCGCATTCCTGAAGGTGAGCCAAACGGCGGCAAGCTGTGTGGCGACGTTGATTTTGAAGGCGTGAGCCAAGTGGCGGGCTACATCACGCCTGTGCCAGGTGGTGTGGGGCCGATGACGATCACCATGCTGCTGGTGAATACGCTCGAGGCTGCAGAGCGCTTGTAAGCTGCGCTACTTTTCTCGACTCAACGTCCAAAGCGTAAACCCTGCACACAGCCACTGCCCAAAATACATCGCACTGCCTAAGCCGTGCAGTAGCTTTAAATTGCCACCGTCAGCCCGGGCACTGATGATTCGCGGGGACAGGCCGAACTCAACAAGCACTGTCAATAACAATCCAGCTACTACAAATTTAATAGCTGCTCGCGCCCGTATATCTTGGTCTACAGGGTCTTTTTGATTGAAAATAAGCAATAAAAACATGGCGCAGGCAATGCTTAGCCAGGTTTGTGCAGTGAACAGCTTGGCGGCTATTTGCCCTGCGGCTGCGGGGCTCTGCAGGTGGGTAAAAAGCATCGGCACCACTACAAAACTCAGTAATGTCAGGCTGCCCCACCACAGCGCGGCAAGCATCAGGCCAAAACGATAGCGCATGGGTTAGATGTACATCACCGCAATGATCTCGTAGCGCTTCAGCCCGCCAGGGGCTTGAAATTCGACCGAGTCACCTTCGTCTTTCCCAATCAGCGCTCTTGCAATCGGCGAATTGATATTGACCCGGCCAAACTTGATATCGGCTTCGTCTTCCCCCACGATTTGATAGGTGACTTTGCTACCGGAGTCCTCGTCTTCGAGCTCAATGGTGGAGCCAAAAACCACTTTGCCGCCCGCATCGATTTCGGACGGGTCGATGATTTGCGCTACCGACAGCTTGCCCTCGACCTCTTGTATGCGGCCCTCAACAAAGCCCTGGCGGTCTTTGGCGGCTTCGTATTCGGCGTTCTCGCTCAAGTCGCCTTGGGCGCGTGCCTCAGAAATCGCATTGATGACCCACGGACGGTGAACCGTCTTGAGCTCATGCAGCTCGGCTTTGAGTTTTTCGGCACCGATTTTGGTGATGGGGATAGTGGCCATAGTGCGTCTTCAGTAAAAGCGAAACCGCCACGGGTTTCCCTGCGGCGGTGTATTAATAACTGAATCTAGTTTAATGCAAACCGTGTCGTAAATTGACAAAGGATATACCCGGATCGTTCAAACTCGAGACGCGGAACTGGCTTTGCCAGGCCGCAGGCGGGCGGCCCCCTCGGGGGGCAGGAAGCTACACGACGTGAGCGACCGTGGGGGCAAGT
>JANOWB010000060.1:0-3187 GCA_031417695.1 Polaromonas sp. | reverse complement strand
CGCACCTGCCAGCCCTGCTGACCACGCCGCTGTCGAAAAAGCCCTGCGCTCAACTCACGCGTGGGACTGGCGCGGCCGGGCACTCGGGCAACTTTCAGGCGGTGAACGCCAACGCGTGTTGCTGGCGCGCGCGCTGGCGGTTGAGGCTGAAGTTCTGCTGATGGACGAGCCGCTGGCCAACCTGGACCCGCCCCACCAAACCGATTGGCTGCTGCTGGTCAAAGCGCTGGTGGCCAGCGGTAAAACGGTCATCAGTGTGCTGCATGAAATTTCATTTGCGCTGCAGGCCGATGAGGTGGTGGTGATGGCCAACGGTTGCATCAAGCACCAAGGCCTGTGCAGCGACGGTGCCAGCCACCGAGCGATTGAACAAGTGTTTGACGAGCGTATTGCCGTGCACCAACTAGCCGGGCAATGGGTGGCTTTGCCAAGAATTTAAATCTGAAATTAATTGGAGTCTGACCCCAATTAGGGAAAAAATTAGAAATTACGGCATGCATTATGCAAATTGAAACACCACCGACCGACAAGCCCTACGAAAAACCCGAGGGTGAACGGCGTGGCTTGCTTATCGTGAACACGGGCGACGGCAAGGGTAAAAGCACAGCCGCGTTTGGCTTGGCGCTGCGGGCATTTGGCCGCACACATGTGCACAATAAAAAAATCAAAATTTTTCAGTTCATGAAAGTGCCCACCGCCCGCTTTGGCGAGCACCGCATGTTTGAGCAGCTCGGCATACCCATTGAAGGGCTGGGCGACGGCTTCAGCTGGAAGAGCCAAGACATCGAGCGCTCTGGCCAAATTGCGCGTGACGGGTGGCTTAAAGCCAAAGCGGCGATTCAAAGTGGTGAGTACTTCATGGTGGTGCTTGATGAATTTACCTACCCCTTGATTTACGGCTGGATGGAGCCGCTCGGCGGTGTAGAAGAAGTGGTTCAAACCCTGTTTGACCGGCCCACGCATACCCACGTTGTCATCACCGGTCGCCGCTGCCCGGCCGAGATCATTGAGCTGGCCGACACCGTGACCGAGATGACGATGGTCAAACACGCGTTCAAAGACGGCATACCGGCCCAACGCGGAATAGAGGACTGAGCGTGCTGCCAAGCGTGCTGGCTGGGTGCGGCGCGTTGGCGATTGCGTTAGCGATTGATCGATGGTGGGGCGAGCCTGGGTTGCGCTTGCACCCGGTGGTGTGGATCGGCAATTACCTGAACTGGGCTGCCGCGCGACTTCGGCCTGACGCCTCACCTGACGTTCGTGATTTGACGTCATTTTGGCTCGCAGCCGCCTATTGGTGGGCGGGAGCAGCTCTTGTTTTAATAGTGACTGGCGCCGTGCAGTGGGCGGCTTAAGTATTGCCTTGGTACATCGCTGCTTTGATTTTGGGCTTGGCGCTTAAACCGATGCTGGCTTGGGCAATGCTGCGGTCTGACGTGCGCGCAGTTGAGGCCGCCTTGAGTCAATCGCTGGATGCAGGTCACCAGCGGCTGGCCATGCTGGTCAGTCGTGACACGGCGAATTTAAGCGAGGCTGAAGTGCGTGAAAGCGCGATTGAATCGCTGGCTGAAAACTTGAACGACTCTGTGGTGGCACCCATTTTTTGGTTTGTGATGCTTGGCTTGCCGGGCGCTGCGCTGTACCGCTTTGCCAATACGGCTGATGCAATGTGGGGCTACCGCGGCCTGCGCAACGGCGTGAACTGGGAGTGGTCGGGCAAGTGGGCTGCGCGCGCTGATGATGCGCTCAGCTGGCTGCCTGCGCGCATCACGGCGCTGCTGCTCAAGCTGTTTTCACAAGGTGTTGATTTCAAAACCCTTAGCGTTGAAGCCCGCAAAACACTGTCGCCCAACAGCGGCTGGCCGATGGCGGCGATGGCGCTGGCCCTTGGCCTGCGCCTGCAAAAGCCCGGTGTTTATGTTTTGAACGCTGCAGGCAGGCCGCCAGCGCCGCCAGACGTCGATTTGGCTTTAAATATGGCATCAAAAGTGGTCGTAGCCAGCTTTCTATCGGCGCAAGCAGCTATATTATTAATAGCGTATTGCACTTCATGACTTCATCAGTACAACGCGAGCAACAACGTATTCATGGCGGCCCCGATGCAACGGGCGCGGCTCGGTTTGACTTTTCAACCAACACCAATGCCTGCGGACCATGCCCAACGGCATTGGCGGCTGTTCGGCAGGCTGACCCAACACAATACCCTGACAGCGGCTACACCGCACTGCGTGAGAAGCTGGCAACTTTTCATGGCGTAGACGTGCAGCGTGTGGTGCTAGCCGCCAGCGCCAGTGAGTTTGTTTTTCGCATCACGGCGATGGTGGCCAGGCGCGGTGGGCGTTCTGTTGCGTTGCCACCGTACAGCTACGGTGACTATGGCCATGCTGCGGCAGCGTGTGGTTTGGAGGTAGTTGATGCACATGTTGCTGACCTGTATTGGGCATGCGAGCCGTCGAGTCCGTTAGGCCAAGCGCATGCGGATTGGCACAGCGCCATCAGTGCTGTGTGCGTGCTTGATCGGGCTTACGAGCCGCTGCGTTTAAGTGGTGCTTTTGCGTATGAAGGTGGTTTGGACAAGCTCTGGCAGCTGTATTCGCCTAACAAAGCGCTAGGCCTGACCGGCGTGCGTGCAGCCTATGCCATTGCACCGACAAATACTGCAGCGGACATTGACGCAATGAATCAGCTCTGCCCCTCGTGGCCCATTGGCGCGCATGGTGTGGCCATGCTCAGTGCCTGGACGCAGCCAGAAGCGCAAGCCTGGCTGGCCAGCAGTTTGGCTATGCTGCGGCAATGGAAGGCGAAGCAAGTTGCCATGTGTCAATCGTTCGGTTGGGTGGTTTTACCCGGCTTTGCTAATTTTTTTGTTTGCCAGGCAAACATTGATCTGGCGGCGCTGCGCGGGCACGGCATTCAGCTGCGCGACTGCACCTCTTTTGGCCTGCCCGGTCATGTGCGCATCAGCGTGCAAAGCCCGGCTGCGCAAGCCGCGCTGCACAATGCGTGGATGCAAATCAAAGGCATGACATGACAGCAAAAGCCGTGATGGTGTTAGGCACCACCAGCGGGGCCGGCAAAAGCTGGTTGAGGACGGCGCGGGGTCGCTACTTGGCGCGCCAAGGCTTGAATGTTGCGCCGTACAAAGCGCAAAACATGCGCAACAACGCCCGGGTTGTAGCGGGCGGGG
>JANOWB010000059.1:0-7067 GCA_031417695.1 Polaromonas sp. | reverse complement strand
AAGCCGTGAATAAAATTGGTGGTGCCGTCGAGGGGGTCAATGATCCACACAAAGTCAGAGCCCGCTGCGCCGTGTTCGCTGCCTGATTCTTCGGCCAATATGCCGTGGGTGGGGTAGGCTGTTAGCAGCGTTTCAATGATGGCAGCTTCGGCTTTTTGGTCGATGTCCGTCACAAAGTCGTTGATTTGCTTGGTCGATACCCGAACCGATTCAACGTCTAGCGCGGCGCGGTTGATGATGGCGCCGGCGGCGCGCGCAGCCTTGATGGCCACATTGAGCATGGGGTGCAGGTTTGCTGACATAGAGGTGGGAAAGAACGGGAAAAAGCTGTAATCCGACAATCGGAGGCAGCGACAATACCGATTTTACCTTGTGACCCTTTCACCAATCCTTTGAAAACCCGTTTCATCCTCATCAACACCAGCCATGCCGGTAACGTGGGTGCTGCGGCGCGCGCCATGAAGGTCATGGGTTTTGACGACCTGGTGCTGGTCGCGCCGCGCTGGGCCAATGTGCTGCGGCGTGAAGAAACCGTTCAAAGGGCCAGCGGCGCGCTAGACGTTTTGAAGAACGCGCGGATTGTGGAGACACTCGACGAAGCTTTAGACGGCATGACCCACTTGTGTGCCACCGCCATGACCCCGCGCGACTTTGGCCCGCCCACTATGGCACCCCGAGCGCACTTTAAAGCGCTATTAAATAATGAGCTGCTCGCGCCCGAATGTATTGGGCTACAGGCCGATTTAACCCCTGAAATAGACCAAAAAACACCAAAAATTGGCGAAAAAAGGGGAAAACCCGACGGGGTGGCCTTCTTGTTCGGCTCGGAGCGTTTTGGCATGCAAAACGACGATGTGTACCGCTGCCACGTGTGTTTAAGCATTCCCACAGATCCGCAATTTGGCTCGCTTAATTTGGGCGCGGCCGTGCAGTTGATTGCTTACGACTGGCGCGAAGCGTTGGGCGGTTTCAACGTGCAGCAGGCCACTGCCCCGCCCAAGCTGGCCGACGCCAAAGAAGTTGCCGGCATGCTGAAACACCTTGAAGAAGCCTTGGTAGCCATTGACTTTTTAGACCCCGCTGCACCGAAAAAGCTTTTGCCGCGCTTGAACCAGCTGGTGAACCGCGCACAACTGAGCCCGGAAGAAATTCATATTCTGCGCGGCATCGCCAAGATGATGATCAAAAAAGCCCCGCCAGCGAGCGTTGCGCCTGACCACTAAACTACAAAGATGTTTTCACGCCTCCGCTCAGACATCGCCTGCATCCTGGACCGAGACCCGGCCGCCCGCACCACCTGGGAGGTGTTGACCTGCTACCCCGGCCTGCACGCACTGGTGCTGCACCGCCGCGCGCACTGGTGCTGGCACAACGGCTTTAAATGGCTGGGCCGGTTTATTTCGCACATTGCCCGGGGGCTGACCGGCATTGAAATTCACCCCGGCGCAAAAATCGGCACCTGTGTGTTTTTTGACCACGCGATGGGCGTGGTAGTGGGCGAAACCGCTGAAATTGGCGACGGCTGCACCATTTACCAGGGCGTAACGCTCGGCGGCACGTCGCTTTACAAAGGCGAAAAGCGCCACCCTACGTTGGGCAAAAACGTGGTGGTTAGCGCCGGTGCCAAAGTGCTCGGCGGGTTTTTGGTGGGCGACGGGGCCAAAATTGGCAGCAACGCAGTGGTGATCAAACCCGTGCCTGCAGGGGCCACAGCGGTGGGCATTCCGGCGCGGATTATTCCGTCGAAAAACGACGCATCGGCAGACGTTACGCCAACAACTTTTTCGGCCTACGGCATCACGCTCGACGACGACCCGGTGTCGATGGCGATGAAAGGGCTGATCGACAACGCCAGCACGCAAGAGCAGCAAATTGCGCTGCTGTGGCAGGCGATTGAAAAGCTGTCAGCCAGTGGCAACAGCGACGGGGTGCACACAGACTGCGTGCCTGATGCCGCCGCGATTGAGTGCAAGTTTGAAGCTGACAAGCTGACCCAACTGATGGGCAAGTGATAAGTAAGCGTTGGGCGAGTGATGTGCCCGTGCACTTCAGGTCGATTGACTAGCTACTTGTTTAATAGCTGCTCGCGCCCGAATTTATTGGCTAAAACGCCGATTCTTTGCAAAATTGCGGCTGTTTTCGAGCACTTCTGGCTATTTTGAGCTGGCAGGCGTTTGCAGCGCACTGGTTTGGTCAAACTGGGTCACGCCCCAATTGGCGGTCAATTCAAAACGGTACGTGGCACTGCGCGCACCGTCTTTGCTGGTGAGCCGAATAAAGTAAACGCCGGGCTTTAAGTCACCTAAATTTAAGCTCGGTGCTTTGCCTGCGGTTTGCGGCGTTGCAGCCACCGAGCGCGGTGCCTGGGTTAACGCAGCGTCGCTGGCTACTACGGCTGAATAGCTGTCGGCCGTCAAGGCCTGGCCGTTGGCCTGCTGCCCAACCCAGCTAAGCACAGTGCCGCCGCCCGTGGCGCTCAAGCTTGAATAGCTGATGCGCCATTCACCGTCTTTCACAGCAATCAATTTAACGGTGTTGTAGCCTTCCAGGCCAACGCCATCAATGCCGCGCACGCGGGCAAACCAGTTGCCGACGGGCAGGCTGCTCAGGTCGGCGCTGGCGCCGGTTGTGCCAGCTACTTTTACGTCGCGCACGATTTTGTCGAACTGCTCGTCGCTGGCCACTTGCACGTGGTACGCGCTGGCACCTGCCAGGGTGGGCATGGGCCAGCTGCCTTGCGGCTTGAGCACGTCTGATGAAATACCTGACAAATCAGGCGCAGGCAGCAAATTAACTACCTTGACTTCTTTTTCAACCGGTTTGATCACCGCGCCTGTGCCCATCGGCAAGTCGGCTCCGCTTTTTTGGGCTGGGTTGTCGGCCCTCACTTTGCCTTCAATGACTTCAGTGCGCGCGCCCTTGCTGGTTGGGTCGTCGAATGCCACGCGAAACTCGGTGCCGCGCACGCCCACCATCGACGTGGGGGTTTCAATTTGCAGCGGCGTGGCGCGCTTGGCGGTTTTTGAGGCCAGCGCCTCCATGGCGCCTTCACTCAAGCGCATCAGCCCAGAAAACCAGTTGGTTGAGCCGCTGCTCGATGCATCGCGCATGGCGTAGTTTTTATTGGTCACTACTTCGGCCAGG
Organism: Polaromonas sp.; assembly: GCA_031417695.1. GTDB lineage: Bacteria > Pseudomonadota > Gammaproteobacteria > Burkholderiales > Burkholderiaceae_C > Polaromonas. The sequence continues at coordinate 3,923 of JANOWB010000059.1, read as the reverse complement.
CTGTTCGGCAGCAGCTTGATGCGGCTGCCGTCGCCCAGCTCAATGACTGCCGAGCTGTTGGGGCCGGTTTTGAGTTTGCTGCCGTCGACCACAGGCGCGCCCGGCAGCATTTTGTTGCCGCCTAGCGTCACGTCGCCTTCGGCACTGATGACTTTTCCGCCCGCAGGGGTGGACTTGATCAGGCGCAGCGGAATATTAAGCTGCTGGCCAATGCTGAGCGCGTTGCCGTCTTTGAGCTGATTGAACTTGGCGACTTCTTGCCAGGCGCGCGGGCTGACCAGCACTTGGCGGCTGAATTTGCTCAGGTTGTCGCTGGCTTTGACGACATACGGCAGGCTGGGTTCGCTGCGCGGTGGGGTCTGTGCGTGGGCTGTGCCAAGCGCTGCAGCGGCGATTGCCGACACTACAAAAACAAGAGCTGATTGCGCCCGCAGTTTGTGGTTAAAACTGTAGGCGGTGTGAAAAAGTGAGTCAGCAGAAGTCATGAAAGTCTCGGTGTTTTTTGATCAGGCGCGAAACGCCATGCGCAGAGCTTACGCGAGCCCTACCAGCGCGGGGTCACGCTGGCGCTGCGCAGCGCGGTAAAGATTCGAATAACGCAAGTCCGGCGCAAAGGTGTTGCTTTAATACGATAGTTTGAGCACAAGCGCACGTTTGCTTGAGGCAGCAGGGGAACAGCGTTCAAATTAACTTATTTACGTTGTGGCTCCCGTGCCTAGTTTGGTTTAACTGCCTCTACGCTTTGCAGCGTGCCCTCAGCCCAACCCCAACTACCCAGCGGCGTAAAGCGGTAGGTTAGCGGCACAACTTTTGCCCCATCGCTTTGCACCACCGTCAGGTTTAAACGCAGCTCTGAGCCCGGCGGCAGATAGCCCAAATTCATCACGATTTTTGAGTTGTCGCCTTTGACGCTGGCTTTGCCCAGGCTTGCAAACGGCGGAGCGTTTAGCGTGACTTCAGCCGTGATCAGGTGGCTGGCGTCCAGGCCCATTTGACTGAATTGCAAAATATGCTCGCCGCCTGTCACATCAAGTCTGTCGCCGCTGATGCTCCATTGCTTGGGCGGCACAAACGGCGGAGGCGGCAGCACAACCTGCACGGCTTTGGCGCTGTCGAAGCCTTCAATGCCAGCGGCGTCAATGCCGCGAACCCGCGCAAACCAGCCGCCGTTGGGCAGGCTGGCCAAATTGGCGTTGCGGTCAGTGACAAGCAAGTCGCGCACAATTTTGTTAAAGCTTTCGTCCACGGCAATTTGCACCCGGTACGCCTTGGCCCCCGCCAGGTTGGGCAGTGGCCACAGCGCAGCGGGCTTGATGATGTCGCTCGGCGAGCTCGCCAAGTCGGGTGCGGGGAGCAGGTCAACCACCGTGATTTCTTTAACGGCAGGGCTTAGTACGGCGCCTTTGCCTTGGGGCAATTCAGTGCCAACTTTTTGAGTGGTGTTGTCGGCCCTGACGATGCCTTCAAGCACCTCGGTGCGGGCGTTTTGGCTTGCCGTGCCGTCGTAGGCCACCCGAAACTGCGTGCCGCGCACGCCCACCAGCGACGTTGGCGTTTCAATTTGCAGCGGGGCAGCGCGGCGCACGGTTTTGCTGGCTACGGTGTCTAGTGCGCCTTGCACCAATCGAATCAAGCCGCTAAACGCATTGCTGCTGCCGCTTGCGGCTGCATTGCGCGTGGCGTAGTTGCGGCTGGTGACAAGCTCGGCCAGCGTGTTGGGCAGCAGCGTGACGCGACTGCCATCGGCCAGTTCCATCACGGCTGAGCTGTTGGCCGCGGTTTGCAGTTTGGTGCCTTCAACCACCACCGTGCCCAGTGCGGCTGGCTGGCCCGCAAGCTGCACATCGCCAAAGGTGCTGATGATTTTTGCGTTGACTGGCTGCGACTTCATCAGCCGCGTCGGTATGTTGATGATTTGCCCGGGGGCAATTTGATTCGGGTTCTTCAGGCGATTAAACCGCGCGACTTCTGGCCAGTTGATGGGGTTGGCCAGCAGCTCAGCCGTGAGCACAATCAATTTGTCTTGCGGCTTGACGGTGTAGGGCAGGCTGGCTTCTTGTGCGTAGCCATTAGCGGTTGTCAGTACGCTGAGTGCTATAAAAAAAGAAGCTGCTCGCGCGCGATTTAATTGGGCTACAGCACTAAAAATATTGTAAAACATGCCTAGTTCGATAGATTGACCAATTAAGCCGCCAAGCCAGCCAACACCGCTTTGACTGCACCCGATATTTGCCCCATGTCGGCTTGGCCTGCCAGTTTGGCTTTGGCTGCGGCCATGACTTTGCCCATGTCGCCGGGTCCGGTGGCGTTAACTTCAGCCGCCACAATTTTGACTTCAGCCAGCACGGCGTCGGCGCTCAGGCGGGCGGGCAGGTAGGCGTTAAGCACCAGCAGCTCGGCGCTTTCAATGTCGGCCAAGTCCATGCGGGCGGCTTTGGTGAAGGCTTCAATCGAGTCTTTGCGCTGCTTGATGAGTTTGTCCACAATCGCGATCACGGCGATGTCGTCGAGCACGATGCGCTCGTCCACTTCTTTTTGCTTGATGGCCGCCAGCAGCAGGCGAATGGTGCCCAGGCGCTGCGTGTCTTTGGCGCGCATGGCGGTTTTCATGTCTTCGGTGATTTGGTCTTTGAGCAGCATGGCGGGCTTTCAGTAGGGGGCGGTGGCGTGGGGCAAAGTCGTTAAATGTAAAAAGCCCGCAGAGTGAACTCTAGCGGGCTTTTTAAATTGGGCAAAATTGTTTAGAACAATTTTTTAGGCAACTGCATGGCGCGAATGCGTTTGTAATTGCGCTTGACGGCAGCGGCTTTTTTGCGCTTGCGCTCGGCGGTTGGCTTTTCATAGAACTCGCGTGCGCGCAAGTCAGTCAGCAAGCCGAGTTTTTCAATGGTGCGTTTGAAGCGGCGCAGCGCTACGTCAAATGGCTCGTTGTCTTTTACGCGAATGGTCGTCATGAGTCTTGGGATTCCAAAGTATGCATCTTTAAAGCCGGCGATTTGATCAGAATCAGGCCAGATACGGGTTTGCTAGCAAAGCCTGTGAGTATATCACCCCCACGGTCATTCACTGCGTGTAATTTCCTGCCCCCCGAGGGGGCCGCTGCGCCTACGGCCCGGCTAAGCCGGTTCCGTGGCCCCTGCTTGGTTGCGCGGGGAAATACATTGCTCCTATTTCACAAGCGAGCGGTATGCCTGAGCGTTTTGCTACGTGTCCCCCGGCCCGTTGGGCCTCCTCCTTGACCTCCGCAGAACACTCAGGCACACCGCTCTTGTGATTTTGCCTTGGACCTATCAAAGCCTTCTGTCTAGCAATGGGCATGGCGCGTCTGCCGCAGCGAAATCAAGGAGGAGCCCCAACGGGGCGGGGGACATTCGCGGAGGCAGATGCGCCGTGGCCATTGCGGGTAAAGGCTTACACGCGCAAAGATGCGCCATGGCCGTTGCGGGTAAAGGCTCACACGCGCAAATCAGACGTCATGTGCTCTTACTCAGCGCATTCCCACAAGCAAACCCACTAGCCCAAGCCCATTGAAAGTTGTACCCACCCAGCCAGCCCGTCACATCCACCACTTCACCAATAAAGTACAGCCCAGGCTGCTTTGATTCCATGGTTTGGGACGATAAATCTCGCGTATCAACCCCGCCCGCGGTGACTTCGGCTTTTCTGTAGCCTTCACTTCCGTTCGGGGTAATTTGCCAGTCGGCCAGGCGTTCGGCCAAGCCCAGCAGGGCTTTGTCTGTGGCATCGCAGATGGGGCGTTGCAGCGCGGGCTCCAGGCTGGCCCAGGCGTCAGCCAGGCGGCTGGGCACGACACTGGCGAGTTCGTTGGCGATCAGTTTTTTAGAGTTGGCTTTGGCTTTCAGCAGCGCTTGCGCCAGCTGTTGACCGGGCGCTAAATTAACCCGCAAGCTGTCGCCTTCGCG
>JANOWB010000058.1:0-5804 GCA_031417695.1 Polaromonas sp. | reverse complement strand
GTGCCGATCGGCACCGGCAGCGTGTTCGGTCAATATTCCTCGGCCTAGCGAGTCGTATGCATAGGTGGCAAAGCGGGTGCCGGATTCGTCTGTTATGCCGGTTAGCAGCTGCGGCAAGGCGGTGTTCTCATAAAGATAGGTTTTGGTAGCACTGCCCGGGTGTATGACGGTGGTAAGGCGGGCAGTAGCGCCCGTGCCGTCATACGCGTAGCTGGTGCTTTGCCCGACAGGGGTGGCAACGCTGGTCAGTTGGCTGGCAGCGTTGTACACAAAGTTAATGGAGCGGCCAAACTGGTTGCTAACGCTGATTAGCAGGCCAGGTACGGGCGCAATGCCCGGTGCTGTTGCAGCCGTGCTGTAGCTGTAAGCGGTGGCTTGACCATTGCGCTGGGTAGCGGTCTGCAATTTGCCCGCTGCATCAAACTGCCACGTGCTGTCATCATCAAGGCGTTTGTAGACTAAGCCGGCAGCATTGACAGTCAGCAGATCAGCGCTGTTGCCGGGGTCGTAGTTGCCCGTGGTGGTGTTGAAGGCAAAAGCGCGCACCGTGCCGTCGCCCAGCATGACTTTTGCTGTGGAGCCTGCTGTGGGCTGAGTGCCTGCAGCGTTTGACTGTGCCAGGTGGTGGGCGTGGTTGTGCGACCAGGCTTGGCCTAAACCTGGGTTGAAGATGCCTTGGTTGGCTGAGCCTGTGTAGCCGACTAGGCCTGTGACGACTCTGCTGCTTCTGTAGCTGCGGGTCAAACTCAGCGGGCTTGGGCCTGTGCCGGAGTAGTCGGTTTGGGACAGAACTTTCTCGCCTGTGGCGGCTAGGATGGGGTTGCCTGCCAGAGCGCCTGCGGAAGGGGCTTTGCAGGACTGGCCTGTTAGGGGTTCGATTTCGGGCGGGGTGGTTTGGGGTGTGAGCTTCTTGCAAACTGGAGATTGGTCGACCGTTGAGTACGCCAGCACATACCCGGATGGGCAAGGCGAAGGTGAAGACGAAAGAAACCGGACTATGGCCCAGTTGCTAAAAAGGAAGCTTGGGGTCTGGCATGAAGTGGCCCCTCCACTAGTCGCCCTGCCGGGAATCGGATAGCTCCACCGGAAGTTTTTCTCTTGCAAATTTCCTCCGGTAAGCGGGGCTGCAGGCCATGTTGACACTGCTGTAGTACTACCAGGTCCGCACCCTACTTGCCCGTTTACATCTTTGTACGCCTGCTCGTAGCCCTCCCGCCATTGAACCGCTTCCTCTTCCGTTGGGAAATTGATGTAACCCCAACTCGAACCGCCACAGTCCATTCTCTGATACTGGGGATATCGACCAGACAAACAATACTCACCAGCCGTTGGAGCGTAGCGTACATATGACTGTGAAATACAGATGTCGACGGCGGGGTTGCACTGCTGCTGAGCACTGGCGGGCAGTACGCAAAGCGGTGTCAGCGCAAAAATCAAAGTGGGAACTGCGTTGCGCAACCAGTTTTTCAGATTAGCAACATTAAACCGTCTGCAAAATTTCACGAGGTAGCGTTTATCCACAGCTTGTTTCCTTAAGCACAAATCTTACAAATAGATGAATAATATTCAGAAGTTTACTGGTGTGTGCGAAAAAAAATTGCTTGCGATTGGGGCGCAGTTCGTCGAATTTACTCTCACCATGCCCCTCGGGTTCTGATTTGGTGTGAGTCAAAGGTTAATCAGTGTCGGCGTGTAACTGTCGGGTTGTCAATATAAATTAGCGTAACGAGTGAACAATTTGGGTGAATCAACGCGGCTCGATCAATGGGATCAAAAATCAAGTGAACCGGGCATGCGATGCAGCCGCTGGGAAGCAATCAGAGTCAGAATCTGAATGGTCTGAATACTTGGGCTGAAACTTCAAGCTAACCGCAAAAGAGGGTTGAGACCCGGCGTGCAAGCCATCGGGACTATTTAAGTAATTCACAGCATTTTTCTAATAGATACGGGTGTAAGTAGCTATCAAACATATAGTGTAGAAATATGGAACGGCGGGTCGGTCCATCGGACACCAGGCAGACTTTCAGCCAAACGCATAAACTGCGTTGACGACTGAATTTCAACCCAACTAACGGACACACCCCCATGCTGACCAACAACCAACAAAATGAATTCGACTCCCTGCTGCCAGGCAAAACCACTGACGCCGGTGCTAATCGCCGCACCGCTTTAAAAGTTGCGTTGGGCGTAGGCTATGCCGCCACTGCCATGCCCATCATGGCGCAGACGGCCATCAAGACGTCATCTGATGGGCTCAAAACCGGCGAAACCACTTTTGAAGTAAACGGTTTTAAGGTGCCCGCGTTTTACGCTGCACCCGCTGGCAAAACCAACTTGCCGGTGATTTTGGTGATTCAGGAAATCTTTGGCGTGCATGAATACATTGCTGATACGGCGCGGCGATTTGCGCAGGCTGGTTACCTGGCTGTTGCGCCTGAATTGTTTGCCCGTCAGGGCGATCCGACCAAGTACGGGGAGATGGCCAAGTTGATGGCTGAGGTCGTGTCGAAAGTGCCTGACGCGCAAGTGATGGCTGATCTGGACGGTGCGGTGAAATGGGCTGGCGCTAACGGCGGCGATTTGAAGAAAGTCGGCATCACTGGCTTTTGCTGGGGTGGCCGCATTACGTGGCTTTACGCTTCGCAAAGCCCTAACGTCAAAGCCGGTGTGGCTTGGTATGGCCGCTTGGTGGGCCAGTCGTCGGACCTGACGCCAAAGCACCCGGTAGATTTGGCCGCGCAAATCAAGGCGCCTGTGCTGGGCCTGTATGGGGGGCAAGACGGCGGCATTCCGGTTGCCACCGTCGACCAGATGAAGGCCGCTTTGGCGGACGCTGGCGGCAAGGGCAACGCGGCTGCCAAGGCATCAGAGTTTGTGGTGTACCCCGATGCGCCCCACGCATTTCATGCTGACTATCGCCCGAGCTACCGCAAGGAAGCGGCGGATGATGGATTTAAACGCGCGCTCTCGTGGTTCAAAGCCAACGGCGTCGCTTAAATCGTCACTCAGGCGTTACCCCAAATGCGTCAACGTAGGTCAAGCGTGAACGGAAATTCACGATTGACTTGCGCTGGCGCTACTTTCATCTTGCCGGGTGTGTGACCCATCTGTAAAAAGCGGCCCAAGCGGCGGCTTTCTGCTTCGTATGAATTGACAGGCAGGTTGGTGGGGCTCAGGCCACCCGGGTGCGCAACGTGGTACTGGCAGCCGCCCAATGAGCGTTCCATCCAGGTGTCAACAATGTCAAACGTCAACGGCGCATGCACGCCAATTGACGGGTGCAGTGATGACGGCGGGTTCCATGCCTTGTAGCGCACACCTGCCACGTATTCGCCCACGGTGCCGGTGTTTTGCAGCGGCATGGCGCGGCCATTGACTGTGACGACATAGCGGCTGTTGTTCAGGCCCTTTACGCGCACTTCAACCCGCTCAAGCGATGAATCAACATAGCGCGCCGTGCCGGTCGATGAGCCTTCTTCGCCCATCACGTGCCATGGCTCGAGCGCGCTGCGCAGCGTGAGTTCAATGCCGTTGACTTTTACTTGCCCAATGACCGGGAAGCGGAACTCAAAATGCGGCTCAAACCAAGCCATGTCGAATGGGTAACCGGCTTCCTTCAGCTCCGTCAGCACGTCTTCAAAATCCATGCGCACAAAACTCGGCAGCAAAAAGCGGTCGTGCAGCTCGGTGCCCCAGCGGGTCAGGCTGTTGGTCGCGCCCAGGTAGGGCTTGTTCCAGAAGCGCACGACCAGTGCTCTCAAGAGCAACTGCTGGGCAATGCTCATGCGGGCGTGCGGCGGCATCTCGAATGCGCGCAGTTCCAGCAGGCCCAGGCGGCCGGTTGATGAGTCGGGCGAGTAGAGTTTGTCAATACAAAATTCGCTGCGGTGCGTGTTGCCGGTAACGTCAACCAGAATATTACGCAGCGTGCGGTCAACAATCCACGGCGGCATTTGCTGGCCGTGTTTTTCGCGGTTGGCGCTGATTTCACGAATCGCGATTTCAAGCTCATACAGCTGGTCGTTGCGCGCTTCATCAATGCGCGGTGCCTGGCTGGTCGGGCCAATGAACATGCCTGAAAACAAATAGCTCAAGCTCGGGTGGTTGTGCCAGTACGCCACCAGGCTGGCCAGCACTTCGGGCTTGCGTAAAAACGGGCTGTCGGCAGGCGTTGCACCGCCGAGTACAAAGTGGTTGCCGCCGCCGGTGCCAGAGTGGCGGCCGTCGGCCATGAACTTTTCAGCCGACAGGCGCGTTTTGTGCGCGATGTCGTACAAAAATTCGGTATGGGCGACCAGCTCTTTCCAGTTGTAGGCTGGGTGGATGTTGACTTCAATCACGCCAGGGTCGGGCGTGACGGCCAGCATTTTCAGGCGATGGTCGCGCGGCGGTGGGTAGCCTTCCAGCACGATGGTCACGCCCAGCGTTTGGGCTGTGGCTTCAATGGCGGTGAGCAGGTCAAGGTAGTCCTCAAGGCGCTCCATGGGCGGCATGAAGATGTACAGCGCGCCTTTTTCAGGGCTGACTTCACCGGGGCGGCTGGTGTCTGGTTTGGCTTTGGGGCCGTTGGCGCGTTTGGGGTCGCGCACTTCAACGCACAGTGCGGTGCGGGTTAGCCAAGCGGCCGACTCAAACGCATTGGGCATGCGCGGCGCTGCGTCGTGTGTTTGTGAGATAGCTGGTGCGGCGTTGCCGGGCGACTGCATCACGCGTCGTGGTTCGTATTTGGGCGGCACGCCTTTAACGAAACGATCAATGTACTTTTCTACGCGGGCGGTAGCGGCCGTTGCCTGCGCTTCGACCGCGTTGCCTGAATAGCGCGCAGCCATGGCGCTGGCGCGTGGCAAATCGCCACGCGGCGCAAACGGGTCGGTTTCAAACAAACCGGGGTTGTCCGTTTTGGATGCCCAGGCCAGCGAGTCGAGCGGCAGCCGGTAACCCATGGGCGAATCGCCAGGCATCAGGTACATGCGCTCGTCCCTGAAGAACCACGGGCCGGTTGTCCACGCCGGGCCAGCCAGCGGGCTGGTTTTGCCCGCCTCAGGTGCCTTAAGCGGCAGCACATACCCCACCACCGAATCCAGCCCCTGCATGAACACACGGCGCAAGCGGTCGCGCTCCATCGCGTCGTCGAGTTTTGAATTGAACGGGTCCACATTGACCGGCAAGCGGCGCTCGCGCCACAAGTAGTACCACGTGTCCTCAAAACCCGGCGTGATGTAGTCAGGCGCCAGGCCGAGCTTGTCGGCCAGCGTGGCGGTAAACCGGGCGGCGTCCTCGGCGGTGTAGTTGCACGGCTCGGATTCGTTGGCAAACAACGCGGCGTTTTTCCAGATCGGCTGGCCGTCTTTGCGCCAGAAAATGCTCAGGGCCCAGCGCGGCAATTGCTCACCGGGGTACCACTTGCCCTGGCCAAAATGCAAAAAGCCGCCCTGACCATATTCAGCCCGCAGTTTTTGCACCAGCTCGGTGGCGTAGCCGCGCTTGGTGGGTCCCAGCGCATCAATATTCCACTCAGCGGCGTCGCGGTCATTCGTCGCTACAAAGGTCGGCTCGCCGCCCATCGTCAGGCGCACATCGCCTTTGACCAAATCACGGTCAACCGCCTCGCCCAGCGCCAATACGTTGGCCCACTGGTCGTCTGAATACGGCAGCGTGACGCGCGGCGTTTCAACAATGCGCTGCACGCCCATGTGGTGGGTAAACACGACTTCAGATTCATCGACGCCGCCTTCAATCGGCGCGGCGCTTGATGGCTCGGGCGTGCAGGCCAGCGGAATGTGGCCTTCGCCGGCCATCAGGCC
>JANOWB010000057.1:0-1701 GCA_031417695.1 Polaromonas sp. | reverse complement strand
CGCTCGCTGACGATGCTGCCGCCAGTTGTCATCACCACGCCGTCAGGGTGCTCTTCAGCAATTCTTAAAAGCGCGCGGCGCTCGTAACGCCTATAACCCGCCTGGCCGTGCAACAGCAAAATCTCGTTCATGCTGGTGCCAGCTTCGCGTTCAATTTCGCGGTCAAGCTCAATAAAAGGGACACCGCGCTCGGTGGCCAGTTGCGCGCCCAGCGTAGATTTACCTGCACCGCGCAGGCCAATCAACGCCACACGCTGCTCCCTGCCCTGCGCATCGCTAACGCCAAATGTGGCGCCCAACAAGCTGTGGGCCTGGTCAAGCTGCGAGTCGTCCAGGCTGGCCAACAATCCTTGAAAACGTGCCAGCGCCGGGCGCGGCGCATCTTGCAGTAAATCGATCACTGTGATGTTCAAGGCTTGGGCAGCAGCCTCAAGCGAGTTGATCGATACATTGCCCTTGCCGCCCTCTACGTCGGCCAAAAAACGTTCGCTTAAACCCGAGTCAGCCGCCAGCGCTTTTCGCGTCATGCCGCGCCGGGCACGCCAGGCGCGTACACGGCCGCCCAGCTCAGCCAGCGTGGCGTTGCCTTGGGTGTCGACGGTGTCGGTTGCGGAGTTCATGAATTGCAGTATACTTCACTTAATCTATTCGTCAAGCAGTTTATTGCATATTTAATGAGGACTGAAAAATGAAGCTCAAAATACTGGTGGGCACCATGACCAGCACCGCTGACTATGTGGCGCAAGCCATTCAAATGGATTGCGTTGACTTGGGTTGCGACATTGAAATCGAATTGATGGACAACCTCGACATCAGCACCTTCAGCGCCGATAACGCAAAAGATGCGATATACCTTATCTGCACCTCCACTTACGGCCAAGGCGATGTGCCCGACAACGCGCGGGCGCTGTACGAGTCGATGAGCGCAGCCCCGGCATTTTTAGGTCACGTCAAATACGGCGTGATCGCCTTGGGTGACCGCACCTACCTGCAAACCTTTTGCTTTGGCGGCAAAAAGTTTGACGAGCGGCTCACTGACCTAGGCGCCCAGCGCATTGGCGAGATGTATTGCCACGACGCCAGCTTAGGGACCATGCCGGAAGAAGAAGGCACGGCTTGGTGCAGGCAGTGGCTAACTGAGGCACTACAAAGCGCAGCAACGGCTTAAATGTGCCTAAAAATGCCTTTTTTGAGCGTTAAATAGGCTCGTAGGGCAGTAAATACGGGCGCGAGCAGCTATAAAAACAATAGTGATTTAACCAATCACTGGAGACAAAAATGAATCTCAGCACAGCCGACCACCGCGCAAAGCCGCCGTACATCACTGTTCCGCGCAAGTACAACGCTGCGCATGACTTGCTGGCGCGCAATGCCGCTTGGCCGCAAAAAACCGCCTTCATCAACGCCATCAGCGGTGAAAAGCTCAGCTACGGCGAGCTGAACCAGCAAGCACACCAGTTTGCCAACGCGCTGCGAGGCCAAGGCTTCGCGCCTGAAAGCCGCGTGTTGATCGCCATGCTCGATACACCTGACTGGCCAGTTGTTTTCCTCGGTTGCATCTTGGCGGGCGTGGTGCCCGTAGCTGCCAACACCCTTCTGACCACGGCTGATTTTGAATTCATGTTGCGTGACTCGCGGGCGCAGGGCTTGGTGGTGTCCGATGCACTGCTGCCCGCTTTTGAGCCGTTGATTGGCCATATT
>JANOWB010000056.1:0-25242 GCA_031417695.1 Polaromonas sp. | reverse complement strand
GAAAAAACTCAGCCTGGTTGGCGTGGGTTACAAAGCCGCGGCATCAGGCACCAAGTTGAACTTGACGGTGGGCTATTCGCACCCTGTTGATTTCGTGATGCCAGCGGGCATCACTGTGGCAACGCCAACACCGACCGAGATCGTGATTAAAGGCTCTGACCGCCAACGTGTTGGTCAAATCGCCGCTGAAGTTCGTGCTGTCCGCCCCCCTGAGCCTTACAAAGGCAAGGGCATCCGTTATGCGGATGAGAAGATCACGATTAAAGAAACCAAGAAGAAATAAGGAGCTGCATCATGTTGACCAAAAAAGAGCAGCGCCTGCGTCGTTCACGCCAAACCCGGATTCGAATTGCCACGCAAGGTGTTGCCCGCTTAACCGTAAACCGCACCAACTTGCACATTTATGCCAGCGTTATTTCTGGCGACGGTACCAAGGTTTTGGCTGCCGCATCCACCGCGGAAGTCGAAGTCCGCAAAGAAATCGGCGCCGCGGGTAAGGGCGGCAATGTCGCTGCTGCACACGCCATTGGCAAGCGCATTGCTGAAAAAGCAAAAGCTGCTGGTGTAGACAAAGTTGCGTTTGACCGTGCTGGTTTTGCGTACCATGGCCGCGTTAAAGCGCTGGCTGATGCAGCCCGCGAAGCTGGCTTGCAGTTTTAAGAAGATTGGAATAGACGTATGGCCAAGTTTCAAGCTAAATCAGCAAACGATGCTCCAGACGATGGTCTGAAGGAAAAGATGATCGCGGTCAACCGCGTGACCAAAGTGGTGAAGGGTGGCCGTATTCTCGGTTTCGCTGCCCTTACCGTGGTTGGCGACGGTGATGGTCGGGTTGGCATGGGCAAGGGCAAGTCAAAAGAAGTGCCAGCAGCCGTGCAAAAAGCCATGGAAGAAGCGCGTCGCAACCTGAACAAGGTGTCACTTAAAAATGGCACGATTCACCACAAAGTGTCGGGTCATTGGGGCGCAGCAAACGTCATGATGATGCCGGCATCCAAGGGCACGGGCATTATTGCCGGTGGTCCCATGCGCGCTGTGTTTGAAGTGATGGGCATCACGGATATCGTGGCGAAAAGCCATGGTTCTAGCAACCCTTACAACATGGTCCGAGCGACCTTGAATGCGCTCAACAACGCAACCACCGCGTCTGATATAGCAGCCAAGCGCGGTAAATCAGTTGAAGAAATTTTCGGCTGAAGCCGTTTGCCAGGATTTATAAAATGACAGCAGTTAACAAATTAAAAGTGCAGCTGATTCGCAGTCCAATTGGGACGAAAGAGTCGCATCGCGGCACTGTGCGCGGCTTGGGTTTGCGTGGAATTAACAGCGTCAGCGAACTGGAAGATACGCCAGCTGTGCGCGGCATGATCAATAAGATCAGCTACCTGGTCAAGATTGTTTGAGCGCTATCTCCAATAGGAATTCAAAATGGAATTAAACGGAATTAAACCTGGCGATGGTGCGAAGCATTACAAGCGTCGCGTTGGCCGCGGTATTGGCTCAGGTATTGGTAAAACTGCTGGTCGTGGTCACAAAGGCCAAAAGTCTCGCGCCGGCGGCTATCACAAGGTTGGTTTTGAGGGCGGTCAAATGCCTATGCATCGACGCTTGCCAAAGCGTGGCTTCAAGTCGCATTTGCTTAAGTTCAACGCTGAAGTCAGTTTGACTGCGCTGGAGTTGCTCGGTTTGCCGGAGGTAGATTTGTTGGCTCTAAAGGCGGCTGGTCTGGTCGGGCAATTGGCAAAGAATGTCAAAGTGATTAAGTCAGGTGCTTTGACTTCACCTGTCAAACTAAACGGCATTGGTGCAACCGCTGGCGCAAAAGCGGCTATTGAGGCCGCAGGTGGTTCTGTTTCTGCGGCGGCTTGACAGCGTAGTTCTTTGACGGATTGAATAGTGGCAACTAACGCAGCTCAAATTGCAAAAACCGGCAAGTTCGGTGACCTGCGCAATCGCCTGATATTTTTGTTACTGGCGCTGGTGGTTTACCGTATTGGAGCTCATATTCCGGTACCTGGGATCGACCCTGGCCAGTTGAAAGAGCTGTTTAAGGGCCAGTCGGGCGGGATATTGAACTTGTTCAATATGTTCTCCGGCGGTGCTTTGTCGCGATTTACCGTATTCGCCCTCGGCATCATGCCGTATATTTCTGCGTCGATCATCATGCAGTTGTTAACGTACGTTTTGCCTACGTTTGAGCAGCTAAAAAAAGACGGTGAAAGCGGACGCAGAAAAATCACCCAGTACACAAGATATGCAACCTTGGGTTTGGCTCTGTTTCAGTCTATTGGAATCGCAGTTGCACTCGAGAGTTCGCCGGGTTTGGTTTTGTCACCTGGTTTTGGTTTTCGTTTGACTGCTGTTGTGAGTCTCACGGCTGGAACTATGTTTTTAATGTGGTTAGGTGAGCAGATTACCGAGCGCGGTTTAGGTAACGGAATCTCGATCCTGATTTTCGCGGGAATTGCTGCAGGGCTGCCAAGTGCGGTCGGGGGGTTGCTGGAATTGATTCGCACGGGGGCGATGAGCATCTTGGTAGCTATTGCCATTATTGCGGTTGTTGCCCTGGTTACATACTTTGTCGTGTTTGTTGAGCGCGGGCAGAGGAAAATCCTTGTGAACTACGCGCGACGGCAAGTCGGCAACAAAGTGTATGGTGGCCAGTCGTCTCATTTGCCGCTCAAGCTGAATATGGCGGGTGTGATACCGCCAATATTCGCCTCTTCCATTATTTTGCTGCCCGCGACCGTGGTTGGTTGGTTTAGTACAGGCGAGAGCATGCGCTGGTTAAAGGATATTGCTAGCACTTTAACGCCCGGGCAGCCGATTTACGTGATGCTTTATGCGGCAGCTATTGTGTTTTTCTGCTTTTTCTACACTGCGCTTGTTTTTAACAGCCGGGAAACTGCTGATAACTTGAAGAAAAGCGGCGCATTTATTCCTGGCATACGGCCCGGGGATCAAACCGCCAAGTACATTGACAAAATTTTGGTGCGGCTAACGTTGGCGGGCGCTGTTTACATCACATTCGTTTGCCTGCTGCCGGAGTTTTTAATATTGAAATATAACGTGCCGTTTTATTTTGGCGGTACGTCGTTGATGATTATTGTGGTGGTGACCATGGATTTCATGGCACAGGTTCAGAATTACATGATGTCGCAGCAGTATGAGTCGTTGCTTAAAAAAGCAAACTTCAAGACTACGCTCGGCGGTTAGACAGATTTAAGTTTTAGGAGAATAGACATGAAAGTTTCAGCTTCGGTCAAGAAAATTTGCCGCAACTGCAAGGTTATTCGTCGCAAGGGCGTCGTTCGCGTGATCTGTACAGACCCGCGTCACAAACAGCGTCAAGGCTGATTTCAAGAGTTTTAGAGGATTCATATGGCTCGTATCGCTGGTATCAATATTCCGCCGCAGCAACATGCTGAAATTGGCTTGACTGCTATTTTTGGCATTGGCCGCACACGCGCTCGCAAAATTTGCGAAGCCTGTGAGATTGCCTATTCCAAGAAGGTCAAAGACCTGACGGACGGTGACCTGGAAAAAATCCGTGACCAGATCGCTCTGTTCACCATCGAAGGTGACTTGCGTCGTGAAACCACGATGAACATCAAGCGTTTGATGGACATCGGCTGCTACCGCGGTTTCCGTCATCGCCGTGGTTTGCCCATGCGCGGCCAGCGCACGCGTACTAATGCCCGTACCCGCAAGGGCCCGCGCAAGGCCGCAGCGTCCCTGAAGAAATAAGCAAGAGATAGGTAAAGAACACCATGGCAAAAGCACAAAACAACACGGCTGCACAGCGTGTCCGCAAGAAAGTTCGCAAGAACGTTGCCGACGGCATTGCACACGTGCATGCATCGTTCAACAACACCATCATCATGATCACCGATCGTCAAGGCAATGCTTTGTCGTGGGCATCGTCTGGCGGTCAGGGCTTCAAAGGCTCACGGAAGTCAACTCCTTTTGCCGCTCAGGTGGCTTCAGAAGTTGCGGGTCGTGCGGCGATTGAGCAGGGCATCAAAAATCTTGACGTTGAAATCAAAGGCCCAGGCCCTGGACGCGAGTCGTCGGTTCGTGCTTTGGGCGCGCTCGGCATTCGTATCAATTCGATTGCTGACGTGACTCCGGTACCGCACAACGGTTGCCGGCCGCAGAAACGCAGGAGAATCTGATCGCTTTGCGATCAGGTTTCGTCGTATTTAGTTTCGTTGTTTTGCGTCGCATCGCTCGAACAGAGCGTTGAGGCGGCAGAGCGTTTTACCAAAGCCCACCGCCGCTAAGCTAAAACTTCACAGTTCAAGCCGAAGGCTCCTGCAGCAATGCAGCAGATGATAAAAGGATTTACAAGTGGCACGTTACCTAGGCCCCAAGGCCAAATTGTCTCGCCGTGAAGGTACGGACTTATTCTTAAAAAGCGCTCGCCGCGCTATCGCTGACAAAGCCAAGTTTGACTCCAAACCCGGTCAACATGGCCGTACTTCTGGGACCCGTACATCAGACTACGGTCTACAGCTGCGTGAAAAGCAGAAGGTCAAGCGCATGTACGGCGTGCTGGAAAAGCAGTTCCGCCGTTACTTTGAAGAGGCTGATCGCCGCAAAGGCAACACGGGTGCCAACTTGCTGTTCATCCTTGAGTCGCGTCTTGACAACGTCGTGTACCGCATGGGCTTTGGCTCAACCCGCGCTGAAGCGCGTCAGTTGGTGTCGCACAAGGCTATTGTTGTCAATGGCGGTTCAGTGAATATTCCGTCGTACATGGTTAAAGCCGGTGACGTGATTGCTGTGCGCGATAAGTCCAAAAAACAAACCCGTGTGGCTGAAGCCCTGCAACTTGCAACGCAAGTCGGCATGCCCTCATGGGTTGACGTAAGCATTGACAAAGGTGAAGGCACTTTCAAGAAGGTGCCTGACCGCGACGAGTTCGCGGCCGATGTTAATGAGTCATTGATCGTTGAGTTGTACTCACGCTAATTTCGTTCCTGCGATTTCTGTGCCTGCGTTGGCGGGACGGGAGTCGTTGGCCTTATCGGTGTAACGAACCGAGGGTATTGATAGGAAGATTGCATGCAGACTAATTTACTGAAACCTAAAACTATTAATGTTGAGCAGCTTAGCGCGAATCGCGCGAAAGTTACTCTAGAGCCTTTCGAGCGGGGCTACGGCCATACTTTGGGCAACGCTTTGCGTCGCGTTTTGTTGTCTTCAATGGTGGGACATGCCGCTACGGAAGTGACCATTGCAGGCGTTTTACACGAATACTCGTCAATCGACGGCGTGCAAGAAGATGTCGTCAACATTCTGTTGAACTTGAAGGGTGTGGTTTTCAAGCTGCACAATCGTGATGAAGTCACGCTCAGCTTGCGTAAGGACGGCACTGGGCCCGTCACTGCCGCTGATATCCAAACTCCGCACGACGTTGAAATCGTGAACCCAGAGCACTTAATTGTCAACTTGTCGCACGGCGGCAAAATTGACATGCAAATTAAAGTGGAAAACGGTCGCGGCTACGTCCCTGGCAACGTTAGACGCTACGGCGACGAGTCGACCAAATCGATTGGTCGTATTGTGTTGGATGCATCGTTTTCGCCGGTCAAGCGCGTAAGTTATACCGTTGAAAGTGCTCGCGTCGAACAGCGTACTGACTTGGACAAGCTTGTGCTGGAAATCGAGACGAACGGTGCTGTTACTGCAGAGGACGCAGTGAGAGCATCTGCGAAAATCCTGGTTGAGCAGCTTGCTGTGTTCGCGCAACTTGAAGGAAATGAGTTGCCTGATTTCAGCGCGGCAGTTGCTCGCAGCTCGCAGCAATTCGATCCGATTTTGCTACGCCCGGTCGATGAACTTGAACTTACCGTTCGCTCCGCAAACTGTCTGAAAGCTGAAAACATCTATTACATCGGTGATCTCATTCAGCGTAGTGAAAATGAGCTGCTGAAGACTCCAAATTTAGGACGCAAGTCCCTGAACGAGATCAAAGAAGTTCTAGCATCCCGCGGCCTCACCCTGGGTATGCGGCTAGAAAGCTGGCCTCCGGCCGGCCTAGATAAACACTAAAACAACTATTTCATTTAGAAGTAGCGCACGGGCAGTACCTGATACGGCTGCCTGAATATTAAAAAGGAAACATCATGCGACACGGACACGGCCTACGTAAACTTAACCGCACCAGCGAGCACCGCCTCGCCATGTTGCGCAACATGATGAATTCATTGCTGCAGCATGAAGCCATCAAAACCACTTTGCCCAAAGCCAAAGAACTGCGCAGGGTAGTGGAGCCAATGATTACTTTGGCTAAAACTCCTACCTTGGCGAACAAACGCTTGGCTTTTGATCGTTTGCGCGATCGCGATATGGTTGTCAAGTTGTTCGCAGAACTAGGCCCGCGCTACAAAGCTCGGCCAGGTGGTTACACGCGTATCTTGAAAATGGGTTTCCGTGTGGGTGACAACGCACCTATGGCACTCGTAGAGTTAGTGGATCGCCCTGACGTGAGCGACGTTGTTTCGACAGACGCCGCCAAAGCCGAGTAGAGCGTCGCTGAATAGGTTATAATAAAAAGATACCGCGCGGTGGAGCAGCCTGGTAGCTCGTTGGGCTCATAACCCAAAGGTCGTAAGTTCAAATCTTGCCCGCGCAACCAATATCTGGTGAATTTTATTGATTCGTAAACCAGTTCAAAACGCCTACGCTCAGTAGGCGTTTTGCGTTGCAGCTCACTAATAGGTTGGCCAGTGAGGTTGGCCAGTAAGGTTGATCAGCAATTCTCAGGGGACGGTTTCGTGGGTGACTCTTTTTGGAAATCGCAAAATATACTTTTCGTACTATGAGTAGCTCTACCGCATTTCCTTTCTCAGCGATCGTGGGACAAGACGAGATGAAACTCGCTATCTTGATCGCTGCTATTGATCCCGCTATAGGCGGCATATTGGTGTTTGGTGACAGGGGCACAGGCAAGTCAACTGCAGTGCGTGCGCTAGCCGCGTTGCTACCAAAGATGCGGGCAGTCGTGGGTTGCGCATATAACAGCGCACCAGAAAACCCTTACGTTGCTGATGGCGTGTCTCAGGGAAATGCGGGCGTTAAAAGTCATTTGATCCCGGTGCCCGTCGTCGACTTGCCGCTTGGCGCTACCGAAGATCGTGTCGTAGGGGCACTCGATTTGGAGCGCGCTTTATCGCACGGTGTAAAGGCGTTCGAGCCCGGTTTGCTTGCGCGTGCGAACAGGGGGTTTTTATACATCGACGAAGTCAATCTACTTGAAGACCACTTGGTCGATCTATTAATCGACGTTGCGGCCTCTGGTGAAAACGT
Source organism: Polaromonas sp. (assembly GCA_031417695.1). Classification (GTDB taxonomy): domain Bacteria; phylum Pseudomonadota; class Gammaproteobacteria; order Burkholderiales; family Burkholderiaceae_C; genus Polaromonas. The sequence continues at coordinate 17,928 of JANOWB010000056.1, read as the reverse complement.
GGTGGAGCGAGAGGGCTTGAGCATTCGTCATCCGGCCCGATTTGTTTTAGTCGGCAGCGGAAATCCAGAAGAGGGTGAATTGCGCCCGCAGTTGCTTGACCGCTTCGGACTCTCGGTGGAAGTAAAAACACCGATCGATCTGCAGGCGCGGGTTGAGGTTGTGAAGCGACGAGACGCTTTCGAGCGTGACTCAGTTGCATTTGTCACGCAATGGAAAAAAGAAGATGAAAAAATTCGTCGTCGCATTGTGGCTGGCCGAACGCGTTTGAGTGAAGTCAGCATCACGGATGCCGCCCGAGAGCGTGCCGCCCAGCTTTGCATGGCCCTTGGTACAGACGGTTTACGTGGTGACCTGACGCTGATGCGGGCGGCGCGTGCGTTGGCGGCTTTACAAGGTGACCAGAGCGTGAATGACGCGCATTTCAAACGGATTGCCGCGCCTGCGCTGCGACATCGCCTGCGTCGCAATCCACTCGATGACTCCGGTTCTACTGCGCGCGTTGATCGTGCCGTGGCTGAGCTGTTTGGCACCTGATGAATGTGGTCGCAGCGCTCTTTGCTGTTGACCCGTCCGGTTTAGGGGGCGTTGCGCTTCGCGCGGCAGCAGGAACTGCACGCGAAGAATGGCTGACCTTGCTTGAGAAATTATTGCCCGCCAGTGCGCCAGTGCGGCGAGTTCCTCTCAATATTAACGATGCGGCGCTGTTGGGTGGTCTTGATCTGGGCGCGACCCTGAGTGCAGGCCGCCCCGTAGCGCAGCAGGGAGTGCTGGCCAGTGCTGATGGTGGCGTAGTGATTCTGGCCATGGCCGAACGGATCGATGTGGGCACTGCTGCGCGCTTGGCGGCCGTTGTCGATACGCAGCAAGTTTCCGTCGTGCGTGACGGTCTTACCTTTCAGCGTCAGGCGCGTCTGGGTATGGTGGCGCTTGACGAGGGCAGAGAGGACGATGAACAGGTAGCCGCAGCTCTGGTTGACCGGTTCGCGTTTCTGGTGCAACTGCAGCGTACTACTGAAGATGATATGGGGACGTGGAACCCAGCCGACATTGCGCAGGCACGGCTACTTCTGCCATCGGTGCGCGCTGGCGATGAAGTAGTCGAAGCACTTTGCGCCGCCGCCCTTGCGCTCGGCATTGACTCCTTGAGGGCGCCACTGCTGGCCCTGAAAGCCGCCCGTTGCGCCGCCGCTTTGGATGGTGAGCGGGATGTCAATAGCGAACATACCGCGCTGGCGGCTAGACTTGTTTTAGCTCCACGTGCAACGCGGTTGCCGGAACGTTCCGAGACTGAACCATCAGACGCTCAAGATGAAGACAGAGCTGACCAGCCAGATGATCATCAAGACGCCGCCGATTCGGTTGAATCAGCCCAGCCGCCTGACGATTTGCCCACACAGCAAGCCGCAGAGCACGACAAACGCGACGACCTGGCGCCGCAAACAGAGTCTGATATCAACACCAGCCAGGCACTTGCCGAAAGCGTGATCGAAGCAGCTTTGGCCGCCATTCCCCAAGGGTTGCTGGCAGCTTTGAAAGTGGGCCAAACCGCGAAAGCGCGTGCCCAGGTGGCTGGCAGATCGGGTGCTTCGCAAAAAAGCCAGACCCGCGGCAGGCCCCTTGGTGCCAGACGCGGTGATCCCGTGGCCGGCGCGCGGCTCAATGTGCTGGAAACGCTGCGCGCGGCTGCTCCCTGGCAAAAACTTCGACAGCGTCAACAGCCCGACCCCAGCCGAACCAAGCGCATTCACATTCGGCGTGAGGATTTTCACGTCACCCGTTTCAAGCAACTCGGCCAAACTACCACCTTATTTGTGGTGGACGCGTCGGGCTCGTCTGCCCTGAACAGACTGGCTGAAGCTAAAGGCGCCGTTGAGCTTTTGCTGGCAGATTGCTATGTTCGCCGCGACCGTGTCGCGGTGCTTGCCTTTCGAGGTAAAGCAGCGGAGCTGCTGTTGCCGCCCACCCGATCATTGGCGCGCGCCAAGCGTAGTTTGGCTGGTTTACCCGGCGGTGGGGGCACTCCATTGGCAACGGCGATTGATGCCGCAAGACAGTTGGCTGACCAAATCAAGCGAAAAGGAGAAACGCCCATTGTTGTCATGCTGACGGACGGGCGTGGCAACATCGCGCGAGACGGCTTGCCGGGTCGTCAGCGCGCCGGCGATGACGCGGTGGCAGCTGCGCGTCAGCTCCGGTTTGCTGGTGTGACGGCGTTGCTGCTAGATACGTCGCCTCAACCTCAAACGTCTGCGCAAATGCTGGCTACTGAGATGGGTGCTGCCTACTTGCCGCTGCCCTACGCGGGCGCACACGCGCTGTCCCGCGCTGTGCAGCTGGCAACTGCCTCGGCACGGTAGCGCAATGGCCCAAAGTCAGTGGACGCCGATTACGCCCAGGCTTCGCTGGGAAACCGATGGCGCAGATTGGCCGCACCGCCAGCACAGTCGTTTCGTACACGCTGCAGATCTCCGCTGGCATGTTCAGCAATTTGATTCGACCGCACCTCGCGCACCGATGGCATTGCTAATCCATGGCACCGGCGCCTCCACGCACTCTTGGCGCGGCTTGGCCCCTTTACTAGCGGCACACTTTAACGTGCTGGCGGTCGACTTGCCTGGCCATGCGTTCACTGACATGCCCGCTGGTGGAGCGAGTTCTGCCCAACTGTCGCTGAACGGCATGTCGAGCGCGCTCGGTGAGCTGCTGGCCTCGCTAAAGTGCCCGCCTAGCCTGGTGGTTGCGCATTCTGCCGGCGCGGCCATTGCTGTGCGCATGTGCCTCAGCCAATTGATTGCACCGCACTTGCTGGTCAGCGTGAACGGCGCTTTGTTACCGCTTGGCGGACTGGCTGGGCAAGTCTTCTCGCCGGTGGCCAAACTGATGGCAGCTGTGCCGTTTGTGCCGCAGTTGTTTTCTTGGAGAGCGGCTGACCCCGCGGTATTGCAGAAACTCATTGGCAGCACTGGCTCTAGCCTGGACGCCGTTGGCATGGCACTGTACGGACAGTTGGTAGGCAATCCCGGCCACGCCGCCGGAGCGCTGGGAATGATGGCCAACTGGGATTTGCCTCAACTTGCGCAAGACTTGCCACGCCTAAAAGCGCCGCTGGCCCTAATAGTCGGCGAACAAGATAAAACCGTGTCGCCACGCCAAGCCGCGCGATTACTTGCCCAGTGGCCAGCCACCCGAGCTGATGCAACCCCTTGCTTGAGCACCTTGCCCGGCTTGGGGCACTTGGCGCATGAAGAGCGCCCCGACCTGGTGGCCGCTATCGTGTTGTCACAGTACCAGCGTGCGACTGCCGCGTGCTGACTAGCTTAAACGGTTGTTCAGATCTCAGCTGGACCGTTGTTTTGATTCAAGGCACTTTTAACTGCAGCAATTGACCCGCGCCCGGCGGCACCGCTACACGCTTGCTCGGACGGTCCTGCCAACGGCTAGCTGCGCAGCAAATCGTCCAGCATACCCAAGCAGACCACAGCGCATGGCTTGGGTAGTGAGCGCCCCGCAAAATTTGTGTCACGCTCAGTATGGCACCAGCCGTGCAAACCGCCAGAAGGTATCGCCTTGCTCGGTTAGCGTCGTAGCTTCTCCACACAAAGTACAGCGTAAAAAAGGCAAATGCGGCACTGCTGTGCCCCGATGGAAAGCACTGCCCCGGGCCGCCATCGGCCAACCAAAACATCCAGTGCGATACATGCCGAGCGGTGCCGCCAAACTCCGCTAAATCCCATGGGCAACTGGTGTTGCTCGCGTATTTCATGAGGTTGATACCCAACACGCAGGCCAGCGTAACGCCAAACCAGTAGCGGCGGTAAGCACGATCAGGCTGGGGCTTGCTTGTGCCCAGGTTGCCAAGTTTGCCAACGCGCTGCGGTCCAAAAGCCATCCAGCCTTGCCAAGCCAGCACCGCCCAAGCGATGACTCGACTGGCCTGATGCAATTGTGCAAGCGCCGCCGCGCTGCGCCAAGTAAAGCCACTGGCGTTGCCCAAGCTGCGCATGGCTGCCATGTCCCAACCGCTAGCATCCCAGGCAGCCAGCAAGGCCAGCGCACCTACCGATATCCACACATCCCACTGGCTGCGTCGTGTCATGGTGTTGCCGCCACCAATGCCGCGCGGCAGCCGGTGACCAGGTCCAATTTTTTCTCGTGCACATTGGTTTTGATGTTCAACAGCCCCAAGGTGGTGTGAAACAAGTTATCGTGCGCGGCAGGCTCTGCCGCCCGTCGGCGCAGGCATTCAATGTCCAGGCCAAGCACCTGCTGCATTCCTTTTGAAAACCACATCACCATGGGCACTTGTGTTTGCTCGTTCGGTGCAATTGCGTACGGCATACCGTGCAAAAACAAACCTTTTTCGCCCAGTGATTCCCCGTGGTCCGAGACATAAATCACCGCACTGTCAACGCGGCCGGCTTGGCTTTGCAGTTGGCTAATCAGTTGGGCGAGCACATGGTCGGTGTACAGCAGGGCGTTGTCGTAGGCGTTGACGATTTCTTCGCGCGTGCAGCGCGCCAGGTCGTCGTTTTGGCAAGCTGGTGCAAATCGCGCGAACTCTGCAGGGTATCGGCGAAAGTACGATGGCCCGTGGTTACCCAGCATGTGCAGCACCAATAACTGCGTGCCGGTAGCGGCATCTAGCCGCGCTTTCAACCCGTCAAGCAGCGCGGCGTCCAGGCAGCGCCCTTGGTTGCATAGCGCTGGCAAGTCCAACTTGTCGGTGTTGTCGTTAGGCAGGCCGTCGCACACGCCTTTGCAGCCAGACTGGTTGTCCCGCCAGTGCACCGCCACGCCCGTGCGCGCCACAACGTGCAACAAAGACTCGCTGCCGCGAATGTCGGTCTCGTTGTAGTTTCGCCGGCCAACCGGCGCAAACATGCAAGGTACTGACACCTCCGTGTTCGTGCCGCAACTGGTGACGTGCGGAAAATTGATCAACCCTTGGGACATCAACTGAGCCAACTGCGGCGTAGTCTGCCGTGCATAGCCACTCAAACCCCAGTTCGCCGTGCGCGCTGTCTCGCCTACTACCAGCACCAACAGTTGCGGCTTGGCCCCGGCTGCGGGCTGCGTTCGGGTAGCGTCAAGTCCAATCGCTTGTCGCGGTTTGCCTGCACCGCGCAGGCTCTGCGCGCCCACGCTGCCTGTAGACCACGCAATGTTGGCCGGTGTGATCAGGTAGCGCACCTCTTTATGGTTGCGCATTAACGAGGCAAAGCTCTGGAACACCGCCAGTACCGCGCCAATCGTCAGTACAAAAGATACAAGCAGCCAAGCCAGCCTGATCACCGTTGCTTTGGCCAGCGGCCGCTTAACAACCCGCACGCGCCACAGCAACAGCAGCGGCAACGCCGCGTACAGCATAAAGTGAACCACCAAGCGCCACGAGACAATCTCGCGCGCCTCGACTACGTCGGTACGCAAGATGTTGCGCACCATGCTCGGGTCGAAGTACACGCCGTACGCTTGCATGTAGTAAGCAGCGCTTGCAGCCACGATCAACAGCACAACCAGCAACGGTTTGATGATCAGGCGGTGGGCCACCAAACCCATTAGAAAGAACTGCAAGCTGGCTACGCCAACGGCCAGCGCAATCGCAAAGCCCCAAGTACTTGGCGCTGCCAGCGCGAATCCCTTCAGCGCAGTCGTAAAAAAAAGTTGGTTTGCTGACAGCAGCCAAAACACGCTAACCGCGGCTAGCAATTGCTCGGCTGTAAGTTCAACGCTAAAAGGCCGTGCCCGGCGGTAGGTCAGCGAATTGATTTGCGATGGCGGTAAAGGCGTAGCTTGCATACGGCAATTGTCGGCCGCGCGTCTGAAGGTTGCCTGAAGTCAAGCTGAAGCCACGCTGAAGCGGCCAATGGCAAAGCGGCTGCCAAGGCGTTTTTCTGTACCATCACCTATGATTCGACAGCGCGCTTTAACTTACGTGCCCCCCACCACACCATGCGACTGCTGCTGATTGAAGACGACTCTATTTTGGGGGAAGGCCTGCGTGATTTTTTGCGACTGGACAAGCACTTGGTGGATTGGTGCTGTACTTTGCAAGAAGCGCGCGCGCTAGGCGCCGAGCCCTATGACGCGCTGCTGGTCGACTGGCAATTGCCCGACGGCTCAGGTTTGGCGTGGTTGCAAGCCAAGCGCGCCTTGGGCGATAACACCCCCGCACTGATACTGACCGCCCGAGACTTGCTGTCTGACCGCATTGAGGGCTTGGACGGCGGCGCCGATGATTACCTGGTCAAACCGTTTGAGCCCGAAGAGCTGAGCGCTCGTTTGCGCGCTGTGGTTCGCCGCACAGTTTCGCCGGGAGCCGCTTTGTTGAAAGTCGGCGACGCGAGCATTGATTTGGCGGCGCACACTGCCTCGCGCGCGGGCGTGCCAGTTGATCTGACTGCCCGGGAATGGTCGGTGCTGCAAGCGTTGTGTCACCGCGCGGGACGGGTAGTGATGAAGGCGGACCTTGAACGCCTGACAGTCGGTTTTGATGCCAATGTCAGCAGTAACGCGCTTGAAGTTCATGTGTCCAGCCTCAGGCGCAAGCTGGGCCGCGGCCTGATTGAAACCGTGCGCGGCATGGGGTACCGGCTGGCTGCAGAGTCCCCGCCCGCCAGCGCCGACGCCGCTGCGCTGCGGTAACGATATTTTTAGTACCAAGCGCAAGCCATGACCCCGTTACCGTCCATTGCCCGGCGCTTGCTGCGCACCCAACTGCTGTGGTCGATTGTCTGGACGCTGGCCATCACTGCGGCGGTGTGGCTGGCCGTGAGCGACGAAGTCCGGGAGCTGCAAGACGAAACCCTGGAAGCCACCGCCCAAATACTGAGCGGCCCTTTGGCTCAAGCCGCCCCTGTTTTGAAGCCTGTGCCACCGGCGCTGGTTGTGCCGGCACTGACCATTGCAACGCCGACTTCTACCGAGCAATTTGCTTGGCAGGTGGTCAAGTACGGCTCGGTTGAAAGTGCCAAAGTAGTCAACGCCTCACCAGGTGCACCGCTGCAAGCGTTTTACCCAGTGCCCTTGCGCGGCTTTGGCGATTCGCCCGGTTGGCGCGTGTTTGGCATGCCACTGGGAAGCGACGGCCGCATGCTTTATGTCGCCCAAGTCAGCGCCGAACGCAGTGAAGCTCTTTTTGAGGTCGCGCTGGCAGCCGCCTTGGCTTCATTGGCAATTGCGCTGCTGGCGCACTTTTGGTTGCGCGCCCAAACACGGCAAGAGTTGGTACCGCTGCAAAACCTGGCTAGCCAGCTGGCAAGTTTCGACCCCTTAATGCCAGGTGCCGCACTGGGCACTGCCGAGCGCCAAGAGCTGCAAGTCGTGCACGACGCCATCGACGAGCTGGGCCAGCGCTTGGCCCGCCGCGTGGCCGCCGAACGCGCCTTCAGCGGCCATGCGGCGCATGCGCTGCGCACTCCGCTGGCGGGTATTGACGCGCAGCTGGCTGTCGCCCTGCGCGAGTGCCCGCCTGAAATGACTGCGCGGCTGCAGCAAATTCGGGTAGCTAGCGGGCGCCTGCAAAGTGTGGTGGCGTCGCTGTTATCGTTGTTTCGCACCGGATCGCCGCTGCAGCGCGAGCCGATTGCCCTGCAAGACTGGCTGACCCGCCTCGCGCCCAAGGGGCTCAGCCTGCACGTCACGTCCAAACAGCCGTTGTTGGCCGATGCAGATTTATTGTCGGCAGCGCTGCTGAACGTGTTTGACAACGCCCTGCGTGCGGGCGCTAAAAATATTTATATTTCGCACCCCAGCGCTCACGTGCTGCGCCTGGTTGACGACGGCTCTGGTGCGCTTGAGGCGCGGCGGGTGGCGCTGGTACAGGCCCTGCACAGCCAGCGCTACGAAGGCGTGACGGGCCTGGGCCTGATGCTTGCCGACATCGTGGCCCGAGCGCATGGCGGGCGGCTTGAACTTGCTGCTGTGGCGTCTGGGTTTGCAGTTGAATTCCACCTCGCCCCGCCAACTGATGCGCCGTACCCACTGGAGCCAACATGAGAGCCCGCATGATGCAATTTTTTCTTTTTTCATCGGCCGTTTTGGTGGTTGCCGCCGCTCAAGCTGCCAGCGCCGCAGACCGGCCAGCAGCCAAAGCGCCGCCCACACCCACGTCTGGCACGGTCAGCTTGATTTGCAGCCCTTTTTATCTGCCCGCCCGTAGCATTTGGAAAAGGGAAGTTGACATTGCGTATGACGCCGATGGTGTGTACGCCGTAAAAATTGATGGGCTGGCCGTGTACAGTTTTGCCGTGACAGACACCACCTTACTCACCGCAGTCGACGGCGAGCGAATTCAAATCGACACCGCCACCCGGACCTGGACCAGCGACTTGCGCGGCTTGGTCACCAGCAGTGGTGCATGCATTGCGGCAAGTTAAAACGCTATAATAAATATAGCTGCTCGCGCCCATATTTATTGGGCTATAAGCAATTTTTAATCTTAAAAACGCCTATTTTTGACCATGCAAGCCGTCTGGATGATACTTTCTGCCTTTGTGTTTTCCAGCATGGCGGTGTGCGTTAAATTTGCGTCCAGCCACTTCAATGGCGCTGAACTGGTGTTTTATCGCGGGGTGATTGGCGTGCTCTTCATGTGGTGCTATGCGCACCTTCGCGGTACATCGCTCAAAACCACTGTTTTACCCATGCACATTTGGCGCAGCGTGGTCGGCGTAGTGGCGCTATCGGCCTGGTTTTACGCCATTGCGCACTTGCCGCTGGCCACCGCCATGACGCTGAACTACATGAGCAGCGTGTGGATTGCAGCGTTTTTGGTCGGCGGCACGCTGATGTTTGCCAAGGCGGGTCAGAAGGTCCAGTCCCAGGCGCCTTTGGTGGGCGCTATTTTGGCCAGCTTCGCCGGCGTCGTCATGTTGCTGCGCCCCACGATGGCTCAAAATCAGGCGTTCGCCGGGCTGATTGGCTTGCTGTCGGGCTTGGGTGCAGCGTTTGCGTATATGCAGGTAATGGTGCTGGCCCGCATGGGCGAGCCTGAGGCCCGCACCGTGTTTTACTTTGCGGTGGGCACTGTGGTGGCCGGGGCGCTGGGCATGGCGGTAGTGGGTGTGTCGCCCTGGGACTGGCAGTGGGCGCTTTGGCTGCTGCCCATTGGCTTGCTGGCCAGTTTGGGCCAGCTGTGCATGACCAAAGCCTATTCCATGTCGACCAACCACGGCGGCACCTTGATGGTGGCGAATTTGCAATATTCGGGCATTATTTTTTCAGCGCTGTACGGGCTGGTATTGTTTGGCGACCAAATACCGCTGCTGGGCTGGGCGGGCATGGGGCTGATCATGCTGAGCGCCATTGCCGCCACCGTGCTACGGGCCAAAGCCGCGCCCGACGCGCCTGCTGAAGAGCATTAATTTTTTTAAGGATTTACCATGAGCTACGACCTGTTGATCTCTTCCGAACAATTGCAAACCCTGCTTGCCAGCCAAACGCCGGTGCGCATTTTTGACTGCACATTTGAGCTGAGCAACCCTGCATTGGGGCACACGCAGTACCTGGAGTCGCACATTCTTGGTGCGGTGTACGCTGATTTAGACAAACACCTGAGCGACAAGAGCGGTGCTGGGATTTCAGGCGGTCGCCACCCGTTGCCGCAGCGCGAGGCTTTTGCTGCTTGGCTTGGCAGCACGGGCCTTGCCAACGACATGCAAGCCGTAGTCTACGACCGCAACGGCGCCAACTACTGTGGCCGCCTGTGGTGGATGCTCAAATGGGCAGGCCACAAAAACGTGGCGGTACTTGACGGCGGCTTGCAAGCTTGGCAAGCGGCGGGCGGGGCAGTTAAAAGCGGGCCTGAAGCCCCAAATTTTCCATCAAATTACACGCTAGCCCAATCATTATCGGCGCTAGTAGCTACTAAAACCGTAGCAGATAATTTGGGCCGGCCAATTCAAACCCTTATCGACGCCCGCGGTGAGGCGCGCTTTCGCGGTGAGGTAGAGCCGCTTGACCCAATCGCAGGCCACATTCCCGGCGCTCTCAACCGCCCGTTCACGCAAAACATCGGTGCCGACGGAAAGTTCAAACCTGCTGCAGTGCTTAAAGCGGAGTTTGAGGCGTTATTAGCAGGCCGCGACCCGGCGACCGTGGTGCACAGCTGCGGTAGCGGCGTGAGCGCTTTGCCCAATATGTTGGCGATGCAAATTGCGGGGCTTGGCGACTCATCTACGTTGGGCCTGTACGCAGGCAGCTGGAGCGACTGGTGCAGCGACGCCAGCCGCCCAATGGCGCAGGGTTAAAAGCGTGACTGGATTGCGCCGTTCTGGTTCGGCGAAGGCCTTTAATTCGCGTGCGCCAGTCCGCTGATCAACGTCACCAGCCCAATACCAACTAGCAGCCACGCAATTTGCGCTGCGGTTTCTTGCAGTGACGCGCGCTTTTGCAGTTGGGGAATCAGGTCGGCCAGCGCCACGTAAATAAAACTGCTCGACGCGATGACCAAAAAGAACGGTAAAAAGTCATATAACTGGTCGACCAGCGCGTAGCCCAGCACGCCGCCCAGCGCAGTTACCGCCCCTGCCAAAGACACCTTGACGATAGCGGCGCGGGGGTTACTCGACGACTGGCGCAGCACCGCCAAATCGCCCACGTGGTGCGGTACTTCGTGCGCCAACACGGCAAGCGACGCCACCACGCCCAGCCGCATGTCGGCCATAAAAGCCGATGCAATCAAAATGCCGTCGCCAAAGCAATGCACGCTGTCGCCGGCCAGTACCGCCCAGCCACCTGATGTGGATGCTTTGCCGTGGTCGTGTTGGTGATCGACTGAATGAGCATGTCCGTGCCCACCACCATGCCCACCGCCATGTTCATGCCCGTGGTGCCACAGTTCTGCCTTGTCCAGCAAAAAGAAAAACACCAAACCAATCAGCAGCGCCGTGAACAAAGCTTGCGCGCCCGCCTGGCTTTCAAAAGCCTCAGGCAGCAAGTGCATGAAGGCGGTGGCCAGCAGCGCGCCAGCGGCCAGGCTGAGCATGTGCTGCGTGTATTTGGCCAGCAGGCCAAAGCTAAGTGCAGCCGCCAGCCACACGCTGCCGATGCCAGCAACCAGCGTGCCGATTAAAATTGCTACTAAAATCATAGCTTCTCGCGCCCGTATTAATTGGGCTATGTTGATATTTAATAGGGATTTTTGGGCCGGAATGGGCGAAAGAGGCACATCCACAACGGGAGTGTTAGTTTATCAAGCGCCCGCCGGGCGGCTGGTAGCCAGCGCCAGTGGCCGCTTTGCGCGCAGCCCATCGCCTGTTTCTGAGGTCAGCCTGCCCGGGGCAGCCGCCATAATAGAACCTTGAATTTTTTTGCGTCGCAGCCTGGTAACAACCATTGCGCGTTTGCTAACGTGACCACGACTCCCGCCCACCTGCAACCTTCAACCCCGCCCGCTTTGCGCCTTGACGCCGTCAGTTGCGTTCGGGGTGGCCGCACCTTGTTCAGCGGCTTGACTCAGCAATTAGCGCCCGGCGAGTTGTTGCGCGTGCTAGGGGCTAACGGTGCCGGTAAAACCAGCTTGCTGCGCATGTTGTGCGGCTTGCTTGAGCCCGCGGATGGGCAGGTGCTGTGGCGCGGCCAAAAACTCAGTGCGCAGCGCACGGCGTTTGGGGCCGAGCTGGTGTACCTGGGCCACGCCGCCGCACTCAAAGACGAGCTTTCGCCACTTGAAAACCTGCTGGACGCCAGCGCACTGGGTGGGCGGGCCGCCAGTGCCGCCCAAGCGCTTGCCGCACTGCGCGATGCCGGTCTGCGCGGCCATGAGCGCACCCCCGCCCGCCGCTTGTCGCAGGGCCAGCGCCGGCGCAGCGCGCTGGCGCGGCTGGCGTTGTGTCATGCCGCACCGCTCTGGGTGCTCGATGAGCCGTTTAACGCACTCGACACCGCCGCCACTGCCTGGCTAACGGCGCTGATTGAAACCCATTTGCGCGGCGCAGGCATGGTCGTGCTGACCAGCCACCAGGACGCGCCTATCAACACTCAGCATGCCAAAGTGCTGACGCTATGAAGCCGCCCGCCGTGCAATCGCCGTCGTCTTCACCGTCGTCTTCACCGTCGTTGTTCGCGGCTGTGTTGCTGGTGCTTCGGCGCGACTTGCGGGTCGCGCTGCGGAGGCGCTCAGACACCTTTGCCGCCCTTATTTTCTTTGTGATGGTGGTCAGCCTGTTTCCGCTGGGCGTGGGGCCTGAAGCGCAATTGCTTAGAACCATGGCGCCGGGCGTTTTGTGGGTGGCTGCCATGCTGGCGTCGATGTTGTCGCTGCAGCGCCTGTTTGCAGACGACTACGCCGACGGAACTTTAGAGCAGATGTTGCTGTCTACCCATTCGCTGGGCTGGCTGGTGCTGGGCAAAACGCTGGCGCACTGGCTGGGTTCTGGCTTGCCTTTGGTGCTGTTGTCGCCGCTGTTGGCGCTGCAGTTTGATTTGTCGGCAGCCAGTACCGGCGTGCTGGTGGTGTCGCTTCTGCTGGGTACACCAGTGCTCAGTTTGATTGGCTCTATTGGCGCGGCGTTAACGGTTGGGCTGCGCGGCTCAAGTGTGCTGCTGTCGCTGTTGGTGCTGCCGCTGTCGATTCCGGTGCTGATTTTCGGCGCGGGCGCGGTCGAGGCTTACAACGCGGGGCTGGGGGTAGCGGGGCATTTTTCGCTGCTGGGCGCTTTGCTGATTGCAGCGTTGCTGGCTTCGCCCTGGGTGGCGGCTGCGGCGCTAAGGATTTCAATGGAATAAGGCCGCTGCGCCCGGCCTGCAACCGGAGCCAGCGGGGTAACAACCCGTGGTACCGACGACAGCAGAATGCCGAATAAACTAAGCCCCTTAGTAAGCCAATTTAGCAAGCCAATATAGCAAGCCAATCTAGCAAGACAAATCAACGTGCCTACCCAACGAATCAACTGGTTTAAGTTTGCCGCCCCTCAGCGGTTTTACCCGCTGGCGGGCGCGTTGACGCCGTGGTTTGCTGGCATTGGCTTGCTGCTGGCCGCCTACGGCTTGTATTTGGGCTTGTGGGTAGCGCCCACCGACGCTACACAAGGCCAAGCGTACCGAATCATCTTTGTGCATGTACCCACCGCCTGGATGTCGATGGTGCTGTACGTGGCCATGGCCGGCTGGGCGGGCGCGGGGCTGGTGTTTAACTCGCGTTTGTCGTCCATGATGGCGTGCGCCATTGCCCCTACTGGCGCACTGATGACGGCGCTGGCGCTCTGGACCGGCGCTCTATGGGGCAAGCCCACTTGGGGCGCCTGGTGGGTGTGGGACGCGCGCCTGACGTCTGAGCTGGTGCTGCTGTTTTTGTACATCGGCTTTATGTCGTTGCACGCGTCGATTGACGACCCCCGCCGCGCCGACCGCGCCGCCGGTCTGCTGGCGTTGGTCGGTGTAGTGAACGTGCCCATTATTTACTTTTCAGTCAAGTGGTGGAACACGCTGCACCAAGGCGCGTCGGTCAGTTTTAAAGGCACCAGCATGGCCACGCCTATGCTGATTGCCATGCTGGTGATGGCGCTGGCGTTTTGGGCTTATTGCATTGCGGTGGTACTCAAGCGCGTTCGCCTCATTATTTTGGAGCGTGAACGCCACGCCGACTGGGCGCGCGCCGAGTTGGAGGCCACCTGATGTGGAGCAGTGCAGCTGATTTTTTAGCCATGGGCGGCTACGGCCTGTTTGTGTGGGGGTCGATGGGCGCCTGCGCGCTGGTGTGCGCGCTGGAGCCGCTGGCGCTTACCCTCAAGCGGCGTGCGCTTTTGCGCGAAGCCCAAGAGCAAAGTCAGCCAGATGCGGGACAATCTACGGCATGAGACCCCGTCACAAACGCGCCCTGGCCATTACCTGCGGACTCGCTGCACTGGGCGTGGCCACCGCGCTGGTGCTGAATGCCTTTAACAGTAACCTGGTGTTTTTTTTCAGCCCGACGCAAGTCGCAGCCAATGAAGCGCCCCAAGGCCGCAGTTTTCGCATTGGCGGGCTGGTTGAGCCGAACAGTATTCAGCGCGAAACCAAGGGCTTGACGACTCGTTTTGTGGTCACGGATTTGGCCAAAACCATCCCCGTTACTTACACCGGGCTGTTGCCCGATTTGTTCAAAGAAGGCAAAGGCGTGGTGGCACAGGGCAAGCTGGGTGCAGACGGTATTTTCAGGGCTGACCAAGTGCTGGCCAAGCACGACGAAAACTACATGCCGCCTGAGGCTGCAGACGCCATTGCCAAGGGCAAGGCCGGTGCACCGCAGCAAACCAGCGCCACATTAAAAATGAAGCCGTGATGCTTCAAACCCTCAGCTTAGGCACAGTCACACCATGATCAATGAACTCGGCCACTTTGCCCTTATTTTGGCACTAACCATGGCGCTGGCGCAAAGCGTTTTGCCGCTGGTTGGCGCGCACAAAGGCAACGCCGCTTGGATGGCGCTGGCCCGGCCCTCGGCGCGCGGGCAGTTTTTGTTCACGGCATTGGCCTACGGCTGCCTTACCTACGCTTTTGTTACCAATGATTTTTCATTGCTGCTGGCCGCGCAGCATTCCAATTCTCAATTGCCGCTGGTTTATAAATTCACAGCGGTTTGGGGCAACCACGAAGGCTCTATCTTGCTGTGGTCGCTGATTTTGTCGGGCTGGACGTTGGCGGTGTCTATTTTTTCAAAGCAGCTTGACGACCGCATGGTGGCCCGTGTGCTCGGCGTGATGGGGCTGGTCAGCGTGGGCTTTTTGCTGTTCACGCTGCTCACATCCAACCCGTTTGCGCGCTTGCTGCCGGCTGCGCCTGACGGCCAAGACTTGAACCCGCTGCTGCAAGACCCCGGCATGATCATTCACCCGCCCATGCTTTACATGGGCGCTGTGGGTTTTGTCGTCGCGTTTGCGTTTTCAATTGCTGCGCTGCTGTCGGGCAGGCTCGATGCGGCTTGGGCGCGCTGGTCGCGGCCTTGGACTACGGTGGCGTGGTGCTTTCTAACTTTTGGCATTGCACTGGGCAGTTTCTGGGCTTATTACGAGCTGGGCTGGGGCGGCTGGTGGTTTTGGGACCCGGTTGAAAATGCGTCGTTCATGCCGTGGCTGGTGGGCACCGCGCTCATTCATTCGCTGGCGGTAACTGAAAAGCGTGGTGGCTTCAAAATGTGGACCGCCCTGCTGGCCATCATGACGTTTTCGCTGTCATTGCTCGGCACGTTTATCGTGCGTTCAGGCGTGCTGTCGTCGGTGCATGCGTTTGCCACTGACCCCGCTCGCGGCGTATTTATTTTGGGATTTTTGCTGGTGGTGGTGGGTGGTTCGCTGGCGCTGTTTGCGTGGCGCGCGCCGCGTGTCGGCTTGGGCGGCAGCTTTGAGCCGGTATCGCGCGAATCCATGCTGTTGGCCAACAACGTGTTGCTGGTGGTCTCTGCTGCCGCTGTGCTGCTGGGCACGTTGTACCCGCTGGTGATTGACGCATTGGGCATGGGCAAGTTGTCAGTTGGCCCGCCGTATTTTGTTGCGGTGTTTGTGCCGCTGATTGCGCCGGCTTTGTTTTTAATGGGCGTTGGCCCCATGACTCGCTGGCGCCAGGCAGAAGTTATCGACCTGGCCAAACGCCTGCGTTGGGCGATTGGCGTCAGTGTGCTCAGCGCCATCATTGCGCCCCTGCTTTTGGGCAGTTGGACGCCCATGACCGGGCTGGGCTTGCTACTAGCGGCCTGGGTAGCCAGCACGGCTGTGCTTAACCTGGTTACCCGCGTGCGCGAGCACCGTGCGCCCAGTTTGCTGGCCCGCTTTGCGGCGCAACCCGGCAGCTACTACGGCATGTTGCTGGCGCATTTCGGCATCTCAGTGTTTATCGTCGGCGTAACGGTGGTCAGCAGTTTTCAGAGTGAAAACGACGTGCGCATGGAGCCGGGCGACACGGCTACTGTGGGCGGCTATAACTTCAAACTAGACAGCGTGCTGCAGGCCAATGGCCCGAACTACACCGCCTCACGCGCCACACTCACCGTAACTGACGGCGACAAATTAATTGCCACGCTTAAACCCGAGCGCCGCGTGTACACCGTGCGCAGCATGCCCATGACTGAAGTGGCCATTGACCGCGGCATCACGCGCGACTTGTATGTGGCTCTTGGCGAGCCGGTCAGCTCTACAGCCTGGAGCGTGCGCCTGCACCACAAGCCGTTCGTTAACTGGATCTGGTTTGGCTGCGTGTTGATGGCGCTAGGCGGCTTGCTGGCCGTGCTTGACCGGCGCTACCGCGCGGTGCGCGTGGCAGCTAAAAAAGCAGCGCCCATCGCCCCGCCTACCCCCACGGCTACGCCAAGCGGCACGCCTGCACCGGCCGCGGCAAAAGTAGTTGTGTAATGGCGGATAGTTTGATCAGCACACCTACCAGCGGCAGCATCAAGCGGTTTTTGCCGCTGATTATTTTCTTGGTGCTGGTCGCGTTTTTGGCTGTGGGCCTGACGCTGAACCCGCGTGAAGTGCCGTCGCCGCTAATCAACAAGCCCGTACCAACATTTAATTTACCGGTGCTGGGCACGCCTGAAAAACGCATGGGCACGCAAGACTTGCTGGGCACCGTGTGGATGCTCAATGTATGGGCATCGTGGTGCGTCGCCTGCCGGGTAGAGCACCCGGTGCTGGTTGAGCTGGCCAAAACCAATCAAGTGCCTATCTACGGGCTGAACTACAAAGACAAATCACCTGCCGCGATTGCCTGGCTTGGAAATTTTGGTAACCCCTACAGCACGTCGCTGGTTGACGCTGATGGGCTGGTGGGTATTGACTTGGGGGTGTACGGCGTGCCCGAAACTTTTGTTATCGACAAGCAGGGCGTGATTCGCCTCAAGCACATTGGCCCGGTCACGCCAGAGGCACTGAAGGACACGATTTTGCCCTTGGTTAAAAAACTTTCTGCGAGCTAGTTCATGAAAGTATTTTTCGTAGCAATGGCGCTGTGCCTGAGCTTGATTGCTCAGGCAAAAGTAGCGCCCAACACTTCGGCTGACCCAGTTCTGGAAGCCCGCATGATGGTGATTGCTGAAGAGCTGCGCTGCCTGGTGTGCCAAAACGAAACCATTGCTGCGTCACATGCCGACCTCGCGATTGACTTAAAAAATCAAATCCGCATCAAGCTCACCCAAGGTCAGTCGCAAAAAGAAATTTTGGGTTTTATGGTCGAGCGCTACGGCGACTTTGTGCTGTACCGCCCGCCGCTTAAAACCACTACTGCGCTGCTGTGGCTAGGGCCGTTTGTGCTGATGGGTGTAGCCGTGTTGCTGCTGGTGCTGAACGTCAGGCGGCGCCGGCGCAGCGCAGTGGCGGGCACGCAAACCGCCATGAGCGCAAGCGACGTGGCCAAAGCCAGGCAACTGCTTGGCGACGCTCCTGAGCCGCAAAACTCCTCCAAATAATCGATGGTGCGCTGATGATGTTGTTCTGGTTTCTTGTCGGGTGCCTTGTTTTGCTCGCTATTGGTTTGATATTGCCTGCTTTGCTCGGCGCAAAACCTGCCGCTGCAGTGCCCCGCGCGGTGGGCGCCCGCCAGGCTAATCTGTCGGTGCTACGGGAGCAGCTGGCGCAACTCGATGTGGACTTTGCCGCCGGCAGTTTGAATGCAGAGCAATTGGCGCTGGCCAAAACCGAAATTGAGCGTCGTGCGCTTGAAGAAGAAAGCACCCTGGAGGCGCCTGTGGCCCAAGCAAAGTCAACCCGCACGGCGATCAGCCTTGGCGTGGCGGTGCCGCTGCTGGCGTTCGGTATTTATGGCTTTTTAGGCAACCCGTTTGCGCTGGACCCGATCAGCACGTCGGCCGACAGCACCGCCGATGTGTCGCCCGCGCAGGTCGAAGAAATGGTCAAGCAATTTGCGGCGCGCCTTGAAAACCTGCCGCCGGGCGAGGCGGTTGACCCCAAGGCGTGGGAAATGCTGGCCCGCACCTATGCCGCCATGCAGCGCTTCCCCGA
>JANOWB010000055.1:0-2947 GCA_031417695.1 Polaromonas sp. | reverse complement strand
TGAAGTGACTGTTGAAATCCAGCAAAACGTTCGGGCTCGTGATGTGTTTGTGGTGCAGTCCACTTGTGCACCCACCAACGAAAACCTGATGGAATTGCTGATCATGGTCGACGCACTTAAGCGTGCGTCGGCTGAGCGTATTTCTGCTGTTATTCCCTACTTTGGCTATGCCCGCCAGGACCGCCGCCCCCGATCAGCTCGTGTACCCATCACTGCAAAAATGGTAGCCAATATGCTGCAGGCGGTAGGGGTGTCACGCGTTTTGACCATGGATTTGCATGCCGACCAGATTCAGGGCTTTTTTGACATACCGGTAGACAATATTTACGCGTCGCCCGTATTGCTCGGCGATTTGCGGCAAAAAAATTATTCTGACCTGATGGTGGTTTCGCCTGACGTTGGCGGCGTGGTGCGCGCCCGCGCCCTGGCCAAGCAACTTGGTTGTGATATGGCCATCATCGATAAGCGCCGCCCCAAAGCCAATGTGTCTGAGGTGATGCACGTCATTGGTGATATTGAAGGTCGCAACTGCGTCATCATGGACGACATGATTGACACTGCAGGAACGCTCGTCAAGGCAGCAGAAGTGCTTAAAGAGCGCGGCGCCAAAAAAGTGTATGCCTATTGCACGCACCCGATTTTTTCAGGCCCCGCCATCGACCGCATTGCCCAAGGCGACGCGCTTGATGAAGTCGTGATCACCAACACTATTCCGCTTAGCCAGAACGCCATGGCATGCAAAAAAATCCGCCAGCTCTCGGTTGGGCCATTGATCGCTGAAACCATTCAGCGAATTGCCAAGGGAGAGTCGGTGATGAGTTTGTTTTCAGATCAAGACCAAGCGGTTTTGCTTTGAATCAAAAAGCGGTTGCATCGGCGTTTTCGCCAGCGCAGCCTTTTTATGTCGGGGAAAGCTGGTCGCGGCCTACCCCTTTAAGGAGAAGTTTATGAAATTCGTCGCTTTTGAGCGCGCCAAGCAGGGTACGGGTGCGAGCCGCCGTCTCCGCATTACGGGCCGCACACCCGGTATCGTTTATGGTGGCACGGGCGAGCCAGCGTTGATCGAAATCGATCACAACGCCTTGTTCCATGCCATCAAAAAAGAAGCTTTCCACGCGTCCATCCTTGAAATGGAACTGGGCGGCAAAGAACACAAAGTGCTATTGCGCGATTTGCAAATGCACCCGTTCAAGCAGCAAATTTTACACATTGACTTTCAGCGCGTGGAAGCCAAAACCCGCATGACCGTTAAAGTGCCGCTGCACTACAGCGGCGAAGAGAATTCACCGGCTGTCAAAACCGAAAACTGCCTGGCCAACCACGTGTTGACTGAGTTGACCATTTCGTGCTTCCCGGCTGATATTCCTGAGTCTATCGATGTTGATTTGAGCAACTTGAAAAAGGGTTCATCGCTGCACGTTAAAGACATCACGCTGCCAAAAGGCGTCAAGTTTGTTGCCAAGGGCCAGGTCAACCCGGTTTTAGTGTCAGTAACCGCCATCGTTGAAGAAGTTGAAGCAGTAGCGCCCGTAGCTGACGCTTCTGGCGGCAAAGACGCTAAAGCTGCTGCCGGTAAGGCCGCTGCCGCCGCAAAAGACGCCGCGAAACCTGCTGCCAAGCCTGCTGCCAAAAAGTAAGCCTTCTCTGACAAGCTGAATTGTCAAATTGAGCTACAAGGCTCCTGCATTCGCAAGACTGCAGGAGTTTTTTTATTGGGCTTTAAAATTCAGGGCATGGACTTTTTGGCATGATTAAACTGTTTGTTGGCTTGGGCAACCCGGGTGCCGAGTACGAAGCGACTCGTCATAACGCGGGATTTTGGTGGATAGAAGCGCTTTCGCGCGAGCTTAAAGCGCCGCTAAATTTCGATAAAAGTTATTTTGGGCAGGTAGCCAGAACCACCGTGAACGGGCAGGCTGTTTGGCTGCTTGCGCCACAGACTTTTATGAACTTGTCGGGCAAATCGGTTGCTGCTCTGGCACGTTTTTTTAAAATCAAGCCTGAAGAAGTACTGGTGGCGCACGATGAGCTCGACATACCGCCAGGGCAAGTCAAGCTGAAGTTTGGCGGAAGCCACGCGGGGCATAACGGCCTGCGCGACATTCATGCGCAGCTGGCCACTGGCGACTATTGGCGGCTTCGTTTGGGCGTAGGTCACCCGGGCAATAAAGACGAAGTAGTTGATTGGGTACTCAGAAAGCCAATGGCGGAACATCGTCTGGCCATTGAGGAGTGCATTGCGCGCTCGCTCAAAAGCGTTCCTGCCTTGTTAAATGGTGAAATGGACAAAGCCACCATGATGATTCACACCAGTACACCCGTCAGGCCCAAGCCGCCCCGAAAAGAAGTTGCAGTGCCGGCTGAGTCCGAAAATGAAACTCCAGAAAAGCCAGCTTAAGTAGCTGGATTGCAAGGCTAGAGTTAATTTATGCTATTAATATAGGAGCTGCTTGCGCCCGTATTTATTGGCTAAAATGCACTTTATGAGCGTAAATAGAGCCTAAAAGGTCGTTTTCTCAAAATTTCGGCATACCCTTCATGCCGCCCATTTTCTTCATCATTTTCATCATTCCGCTGCCCGACATTTTTTTCATCATGCCTTGCATTTGCTCGAACTCATTGAGCAAACGGTTTACTTCCTGCACGTGAACGCCCGAACCCGCTGCTATGCGTCGTTTGCGGGTGGCTTTAATAAGTTCTGGCTTGCGCCGTTCTAGTGGCGTCATGCTTTGAATGATGCCTTCTTTGCGTTTGATGTCTTTTTCGGCCTTGTCCATATCAACCTGACCGGCTTTTGCGGTCATTTGCGCGGGTAGCTTGTCCATCAGGCTGGACAGACCGCCCATGCTTTTCATTTGTTGCAATTGGCCTAAAAAGTCTTCCAGGTCAAAGCCGCTGCCTGACTTGAGTTTGGCGGCTAGCTTTTGGGCGGCAGCCACGTCAACGC
>JANOWB010000054.1:0-6583 GCA_031417695.1 Polaromonas sp. | reverse complement strand
GCTGCGCCCGCATGCGTGGATCATGCTGGGCCACTGCGCCGGCCTGCGCAACAGCCAGCAACTGGGCGACTACGTGCTGGCCCACGGCTACGTACGTGAAGACCATGTGCTGGACGAAGAACTGCCGCTGTGGATACCCATTCCCGCGCTGGCTGAAATTCAAAAAGCACTTGAAAGCGCAGTGGCAGACGTTACCGGCCTGCAAGGCGCAGCGCTGAAAAGCATCATGCGCACCGGCACCGTGGCATCTACCGACAACCGCAACTGGGAACTGCTACCCGGCAACCAGCCACAACGCCGCTTCAGCCAAAGTCGCGCCGTAGCGCTAGACATGGAAAGCGCCACGATAGCCGCCAACGGCTTCAGGTTTCGCGTGCCCTACGGCACCCTGCTCTGTGTCAGCGACAAGCCCCTGCACGGCGAAATCAAACTGCCCGGCATGGCGAATCACTTTTACCGCGAGCGTGTAGACCAACATTTGCGCATTGGCATGCGGGCGATTGAGCTGCTGCGGGCCGAGGGGTCAAGCCAATTGCATTCGCGGAAGCTGCGGAGTTTTTCTGAGGTGGCGTTTCAGTGATTACGCGGGCGCTGTCAAGCTTGCCACACGCCGTAGCCACCCGCTCGTAAATCAATCCCCAACTCCACTTCGAGGCTGCAAGCCTCGTCGTAGGTCAGCGGGTTGTACAACTCATAGAGCGCTGGTAGCAAGCGCAGCCCGAATTCAAGGACATAGCGGTTCGACTGAATACCCGCCTTGTGTTTATCAAACCGCACATCCGGGTCAAGCCCCGTCATGCCCACATACACGCAGGGTTTGCCCGTTATGTAGTGGGGGTTGCACTTGAGAAAACGAGGCTTTGAAAGCACCTCGCTCGACAGCTCGATCACGTAGACATGGTGGTGTTTTCGCTTGGCCATGACTTACTACGCGTGGATGAACACCTCTAGCCGCGTCAACAAAAGTTAAGTTGCTGCGCGCGGCTTGACTAGCCCCGCCGCCTTATTCGCATTCACCCGCGCCACCTCCACATCCGCATCAAACGCCAGAGCCACGCCCATGCGGCGTTTCATGAAACTTTCTGGCTTGCCAAACAAACGGATGTCGGAGTTGGGCACGCGCAGTGCATCGGCCACGCCGTCGAACACGATGCCTTTCGCCCCTACCCCGCCGTAGATGACGGCGCTGGCGCCTGGTGTACGCAGGGCGGTGTTGACGGGCAAGCCCAAAATGGCGCGGGCGTGCAGTTCAAACTGGGTTTGTACTTGGGTGCACATGGTGACCATGCCTGTGTCGTGCGGACGGGGGCTGACTTCGCTGAACCAGACGTCGTCGCCTTTTACGAACAACTCTACGCCGAAGACTCCCTGGCCACCGAGGTTGTCTGTAACGGCTTTGGCTATTTCGCGGCTGCGTTTTAAAGCGGCTTCGCGCATGGGGTGTGGCTGCCAGCTTTCTACATAGTCGCCACTGACCTGAATGTGGCCGATCGGTTCGCAGAAATGGGTTTCTACTTTGCCGTCCGCACCCAGCGCGCGCACAGTGAGCTGCGTGATCTCGTAGTCAAAGTCAATAAAGCCTTCAACAATCACCCGGCCATGACTCACTCGCCCACCGGCCATTGCGTAGTCCCAAGCGGTTTTTACGTCAGCAGGCCCGGCGATTTTGCTTTGGCCTTTGCCTGATGAGCTCATGACCGGTTTGACGATGCAGGGGTATCCAATTTTTGAATCAATCGCCGCTTGCAACTCAGCCAGCGAATCGCAAAACACATACGGGCTGGTGGGCAGGCCCAATGTTTCAGCGGCCAAGCGGCGAATGCCTTCACGGTCCATCGTCAGGCGGGCGGCGCGTGCTGTGGGTATGACGCGGGCGGTGCCAGCGGCTTCCAGCTCCTCAAGCATGGCGGTTGCTATCGCTTCAATTTCAGGCACCACCAGATGCGGCTTTTCTTTTTCAATCAGCGCTTTCAGCTGCGCGGGATCGCTCATGGTGATGGTGCGGGCATGGTGCGCCACCTGCTGGCCCGGTGCGTTGTCGTAGCGGTCAACCGCGATGGTTTCTACCCCAAGGCGTTGCAGCGCAATCAATACTTCTTTGCCAAGCTCACCCGAGCCGAGCAGCATGACTTTGGTAGCGTGAGGGGACAGGGGGGTGCCGAAGATGGTCATTGAGTTTGCTTTAGGTGTAGGTCAAAAAAATAGGGAATTCAGGCAGCGAGTGCAAAGCGCTCGTCGTTGTAAGTGACGATGCATTTGAGTTCTTTAGCCAGTGCGTCTTTGGCAATCGCCGTGTCGTAGTCGGTTTGCAAACCAATCCAGAAGCCATCACTCAAACCAAAAAAGCGTGACAGGCGCAAAGCCGTGTCTACAGTGACAGCGCGTTTGCCTGCCAAGATAGCCGCAATGCGCGTTAACGGAACATGAATTTCTTTAGCCAAGCGATAAGCGCTAATGTTCATCGGCTTCAAGAACTCTTCAACCAAAATTTCACCGGGGTGGGGGTAAGGAATTTGACGTTTCATATTTGGCTCCAATAAAGTGCAATAAAGTCAGTGGTAATCAACAATTTCAACTTGCTTGACTCCGCTTTTGGTCCATTCAAAGCAAAGTCGCCATTGATCATTAATGCGAACGCTGTGTTGACCTTTTCGGTCCTTCTTCAAGGCTTCTAACCTGTTTTGCGGAGGGATTTTGAGGTCTGTCAACTCCCCAGCCCGATTGAGCATGGCCAGCTTGCGCAGGGCCACCGTTTCAATATTGACCCAGCGTTTAACCCGCATGCCCTCAAACAGCTTCTGGGTATCCGGGCACTTGAAGCTGATGATCATCCAGATATGGTAACGTGAGGCATTAGCAACGTCAAGCGTCACCACCAGAATTTTAAAAAATGACTTTACCGATTTTTAGCATTCAAGGTTTAAGCAAAAAATACGGTGACGCCACCGTTGTAGACAACCTGTCGTTTGACATCAAACCCGGCGAATGCCTGGGCGTGATTGGCCCGAACGGCGCGGGCAAAACCACCACGATTCGCATGTGCTTGGGGCTGACCGCGCCAGACTCTGGCACGGTGTCGTTTCACCAAGCTGGGCAAAGCGAGCTGCACATGCCGCGCGACTCGCTGGCTATTAAAAAGCAGCTCGGTATCGTCAGCCAGTTTGACAGCCTGGACCCTGACTTTTCGTGCTCAGAAAACCTGCTGGTGTTTGGCCGCTACTTTGGCATGAAAGACGCCGTCATCAAGGAGCGGATTCCTAAACTACTTGAGTTTGCTGCGCTGACCAGCAAGGCCAATGCAAAACTGAGCGAACTGTCGGGCGGCATGAAGCGACGTTTGTCTTTAGCCCGTGCGCTGGTCAATGACCCGCAACTTTTGCTGCTCGACGAGCCTACCACCGGGCTTGACCCGCAGGCACGTCACCTGATGTGGGAGCGCTTGCAGCGCCTTGTGCAGCAAGGCAAATCGATTTTGCTGACCACGCACTTTATGGATGAAGCCGAACGCCTGTGCAATCGCCTGCTGGTGCTTGACCACGGCAAAAAAATGACCGAAGGAACGCCCCGCCAACTGATTGCTGACAACTTGGAGCCCGACGTGGTGGAGGTGTACGGCGCAGGCGCGCTGGAGCTGATGAGCTCGCCCCTCAAGGCGCTGGCATCACGCGTGGAAGTCAGCGGTGAAACGGTGTTTTTTTACACGCAGAACTCTAAAAGCTTGCTGGACGCGCTGGCCAGTTACCCGCATTTGCGCACGCTGCATCGACCGGCCAATCTTGAAGATTTGTTCCTTAAATTAACCGGCCGCCAAATCCGGGAAGACGCATGACCACTGACGCATCAAACGCCTTAGCCATGGCCCCAACGAAACCACCCAGCCTGTTCAGGCCGCCGCAATTAAGCTGGCGCTGGTTTGCCGTATTTCGGCGCAATTTTTTGGTATGGCGCAAGCTGGCTATTCCGAGTTTGGTCGGCAACATCGCCGAGCCTTTGATCACGCTAGTGGCGTTTGGCTACGGCCTCGGTGTGTTGATTGGGCAGGTGCAAACCAACGGTACGGCTGTGCCCTACCTGGTTTTTTTGGCCAGCGGTTCCATTTGCAGCAGCGCAATGAATGCGGCGTCTTTCGAAGCGCTGTACTCCGCGTTTTCACGCATGCACGTGCAGCGCACCTGGGACGGCATCATGAACGCGCCAGTGCTGCTTGACGACGTACTGCTGGCCGAAATGCTGTGGGCGGCCTTCAAGTCAATGTTCACCAGCGTGGTGATTTTGGCGGTGATGTTGGCCATTGGCATAAGCACCAGCCCGCTGTTATTACTGGCGCTGCCGCTCTTGGGCCTGGTTGGTATTACGTTTGCCTGCATTGCACTTATTTTTAATGCGTTGGCCAAAGGCTACGACTTTTTCACCTACTACTTCACATTGTTTTTAACGCCGACGATGTTTTTGAGCGGCGTGTTTTTTCCGCGTGATCAGTTGCCGGCTGCCATGCGACTGGTGTCTGAGTATTTGCCGCTAACGGCTGCGGTTGAATTGATTCGGCCCTTATTTTTGGGCCACTGGCCTGCGCACTTCGCTCAAAACTTTGCGCTGCTGGTGGTGTACGCAGTGCTGGGCTTCTGGCTGGCCTTGGGCCTGACGCGTAAGCGCTTTCGCAGCTAAACGGCCAGTTTTGAGTACATTTTAGGCCTGCAGACCAATAAATACGGGCGCGAGTAGCTATCAAATAAATAGCTTTACTCCAGTCACGGTACTGAGCATGCGTTTGAATTGTTACCCGCCCTGTGCGCGTACAAGCATCCGCTCCTCAACCCCTGCCCCACGCATTTGGATTCATTGGCTAACCTTTTGAATCATCGGCTGTGACACTTTCAAGACAACAAGAATCAGCAGGTAACTTGTTAGCATTTTTAATTACCAATCAGTATTTATTTAGCCCGATGTGACTATAGTGCGGCTCGCGGACATGTTTAACAACTGTTTGTAGGGCCTGCGCCGTCCGCTTGTTTGAAGGCCCCAAACAACCACATTTGGAGCTCAAGATGCGAAAAACTTTACGATGGTGGATAGCAACGCTCAGCACTGCGGCACTGCTAAGTGCATGCGGTGGCGGTGGCAGCGACACACCCGCCAGCACCGCTGGCCCGGCAAGCAGCACAGGCCCAAACACTACCCCGGCACAGCTGCCCAGCAGCGGCACGATTGCGCAGGCAATTGCCGACACCCCCGGACTGTCGACGCTGAAAACAGCGATTGTTTTTGTTGACGATGCGAGCGACGAAAAGTTAATGCCGCAGTTGACTGCCGCAGGTGACAAAACCCTTTTTGCCCCCAACAACGCGGCCTTCGACAAGCTGGCCACAGACCTGATTGGCCCTGGTAAAAAGGCAGCAGATTTGTTGACCCCAGAGTTCAAAGACGACTTGCGAGACATCCTGAAAGCTAACTTGCTTGCCACCCGCGTGGTGACCAGCAGCTTGATCAACGGCACCAGTTTGTCGGTCGACTTAGGCTCTAGCTCGTTCAGCATGAGCAGCTCTTCTGCCAGCGCCACAGCCTCCACAACATCGACGGGAAGCAGTACATCGAGCGTCAGCATCAATGTGAGCTCGAGTGTCAGCACAACTGGCAGTGCAACCGCCAGCGTGGTCACCAGCAGCAGCCCCAGCACCGCCAGCATGACCAGTACGAACGCTATCAACGTCAGTTTCAACAGCTTTAGCCTGAAGATCACCATAGCCAACGGCGTGATTACTATTACTGATGGTCAGGGGCGTGTCACCACCATCAAGTTGCCTAATATCTTGACTATTAACGGTGTGATTCACATCACCGACAACGTCATCATGCCGCCCAAGCCAATGCTGGGAAAGTCTATTTTGGACGTGGCGCAAAAAACGCCTGAGTTGTCGAGTCTGGTCAAGGCGGTCATTTTTGCCAGCAAAGATCTAGACCTGGTGAAGCTGCTGGGCAAGCGCGGCACCTTGACGGTATTCGCGCCTACCAACGATGCCTTTAACGCGTTGGCCGCAGAGCTGCTGGGGCCAGGCAAAACCGCTGCCGACCTGCTGGTGCCTGCTAACCGGGACCTGGTTCGCACTGTGTTGCAGTACCACGTGTTGGGTGCAGTAGTCCCCAAAGCAGCGATTCCGTTCGGCAAGCCGATTGACCCATTGCTTGAAGGCAAAGACATCTTCAAGATCGACAAGGTGGGCGACAAGATCGTGATCAACGACGGGCGTAACCGCAAGTCTGAAATTACGGCAACCGACATCAAGGCCAAAAACGGCGTGGTGCATGTGATTAACAAAGTACTTTTACCGGCAGATAAAGACGTTGTTGATACTGCGCTGGCACTCAAGCCAGAATTTAGCATTTTGGTTGAAGCAGTGGTGGCGGCTGACTTGGCGGGCGCACTAAAAGGCGCTGGGCCAATGACTGTTTTGGCACCCACCAACGAAGCGTTTGCTGGCTTGCTGGCCGAGCTGAAAATTACCAAAACCGCGTTGCTGGCCGACAAAGCGCTGCTAACGAAAGTACTGACCTATCACGTGATTCCGGGCTTGGTTTTGAAGGTCGA
>JANOWB010000053.1:0-3398 GCA_031417695.1 Polaromonas sp. | reverse complement strand
TTCTCGGAAAGCAGCAAAATTTACCACCCATAAGCAACATTGATAAAGGTTTAAACCCCATGGAATGCACAGTCAGCTGGACAGGCGGCGCCCACCAACACGGTATTGGCCGCTCCGCCATGGGCTTTGTGGCCGAGACCGGTAGCGGCCACACCATCATGATGGACGGCGCGCCCGACGCCGCCAAACCCGAAAACGGCGGCGCCAACCTGGCCCCGCGCCCCATGGAAACCGTGCTGGCAGGCACCGGCGGCTGCACCGCTTACGACGTGGTGTTGATCCTCAAGCGCGGCCGACACGACGTGCGCGGCTGCAGCGTCAAATTGACGTCAGTGCGCGCAGAAGTGGACCCCAAAGTGTTCAACAGCATTCACATGCATTTTGTGATCACAGGCAAAGCGCTGGCACCAAGCGCAGTAGAGCGCGCAATCGCCATGAGCCACGAAAAATATTGCTCAGCCACCATCATGCTGGGGAAAACGGCTGAAATTACGACGAGTTTTGAGGTCTTGGAAGTTTGAAATCAAAGAAGGGTGCGCCAAAAAGTTCAGATTTTCGGGATGAAGTGCTAGGCGGACGGAGCGCAGCACACCGGAACGTACTCGTGTACTTGAGGATTGCGAGCACCGCCCAACGACGCAATTCGCCCGAAAAATGAACTTGTTGGGGCACCCTAGATTCGCTGCGCCACGGTAGTCATGACCTTAGCCGCAACCCCCATCAGCGCTTTAACCGGTGCTGGCAATTCAATAGCACCCGCCGCTTGCGCCTCAAGCGCATGACGGGCCTCATCGCCCTTCATGTGCGACACAATCGCCCGTGATTCATGGTCGCCAGCGGGCAGGCGCTCCATGTGCTCGGCCAGGTGCGCTTCTACTTGCCGCTCTGTTTCCACCACAAAGCCGAGGCTGACTTTGTCACCCATTCGCGCAGCCAGCAAACCGAGTCCAAATGATCCGGCGTACCACAGCGGGTTCAGCAGGGAAGGGCGCGCGCCCAGCTCGTCCAGCCGCTGGCGCGTCCAGGCCAGGTGGTCGCCTTCTTCTTTGCTGGCGTCTAAACATTTCTTTTTCAATGCAGGGTCTTGCGTGCCCAAAGCCTGCGCGGCGTACAACGCCTGCGCGCAAACCTCACCCACATGATTGACCCGCATCAGCGCGCCCGCTAGCGCTTTTTCTCGCGCTGACAGCACCGTGGCGTCGCCTGCCACAGTGGGGCAGGGCCTGCTGGCAGCTGGTTTGGCAAACAGGGTGCGCAGGGCGTTGTCTGCGGTTTTAATTAAGGTGTCCATGATGTTTTTTACGGGTATTGTTGGCGGGCGTGCAACACACGCAAAACAGCAACTGCGTCAGCGCCAACTTGGTAAACAATTAAATAATTGGGACGAACCACGACTTCTCGTGTGCCAGGAACTCGCCCCACGCGGTAAAGGTAAGGTGCATCGCTTGGCCTCTCTGTGGCAAGCACGATTTCTTCGTGCAACCTAGCTGACGCAAAAGGGTCGCGCTGCTCAATGTAGTCAATCACCTCAACCAAGTCTAAGCTGGCCTCATCACTCCACTTAACTTGCAGCACGGTTTCTTCTTTTGCTTTCAAGCATTGCACGTACGTTTGCCATTGCTACATCGTGCGGAAGGTATGGTTTTTTGCCGTCCAAAGCCTCTTGCACTTTGGCGCGAAACCACGTGTCGTAGCTGTCAGCGTCTGCCTGCGTGGCAAACTCTGAAATTAACGGGTCAAGTTGTTTTGACTGAACATTCATTTCACAAGGCTATCACAGCTAGCTGCGCAGCGAAAGCGCCCAATTTGTGCCCTGCTGCCAACAGTTGCCCGGCAGTTTGTTGCCTGCTTGCAACGAAATCGACTTTTATGTGCATTCGTCGTCCATTTTCTTTGCCACAGCCGCTTGGCTCTGGTTCAATTACATCAACTTCCTAACGGAGGTTGGCCCGGGGGTCCAAATCCTGGAGCCCTATGTTTAACCTTGGAGAAACTCTCAAATGAAAAAATCCCTAATCGCATTGGCAGCACTCGCAGCCACCGGCGCATTCGCTCAGTCAAGCGTAACCCTGTACGGCCGCGCTGAAGCTGGTGTTGACCTTGCATACCGCAGCACAACTACGGGTTCGGTTTTTGCCGCCCCAGTGTTGGCTGGCGTAGCTGGTCCAGCAACAACCACAGCCACCGGTGGATCAACCTCCAAGCCTGGTTTCCGTGTACAAGACGGTAACAACCAAGGTTTGGGTTCATCGCGTTTCGGTATGCGTGGCACTGAAGACCTCGGTGGCGGTTTGAAAGCTAACTTCGTCATGGAAGCTGGCTTGAATCTGGATGATGGCTCTACCGGCAACGGCGGCGGCAATTTCTTCAGCCGTTCAGCATGGGTTGGTTTGTCAGGTGGCTTCGGTGAAGTTACCTCGGTCGCCAGGTGTTGGGTTCGTTCGGCGTGCACGCCAACGGCTTGGCATTAGGTGCTGCTTCTGGCCTGTACGAGACCGGCGCTACGATCGCTCAAGGCGGCGTGCGTTTTTCTAACGCTATCCAGTACCGCAGCCCGGATTTTGGCGGCATTTCTGGTACCGTTTCGTTGTCGGCTCCTGAAACCAACAACAATGTAAGCACAATTGTTTCGCCTACGCAAACCACCACCAGCTCGCAAACCGGCAAGACCGGCGTTGATCTGTCTATTGCTTACGCAAACGGTCCAATTTACGTTGGCTTCGGTTACAACAAGCAAAATCTGACCACTGCTACCAACAACGGTTTAGCTGGCGCGGCTAACATTACTACGGCAACCTCTGGCCCGCGTACTGATTATTCGATCAGCGCTTCATACAACTTCGGCGTGGCACAGCCATTCTTCAGCTACGTGAACCGCAAAGACGGTAGCAATTCTTCTACCGTTACCGGTGGCGTTGTGACCGCAATTGGTGGTACGTCTTTGGTTGGTTCTGGCGTGAACACCAAGGGTAGTCAGTACGCTTTGGGCGTGAAAGTACCACTCGGTGCTGCAACTCTGGTGACCAGCTTCGGTTCACACAAGACAACAGGTTCCGCTAATGACTTGACCAACGCGAACAACACATCGGTTGAGCGCAAAGTACGTGCATTCCAAATTGGCGGCCTGTACCCACTGTCAAAGCGTACAACTTTGATGGCTAACTACGGCATCAACAATCAGAAAGATGTCTCACGTGGCACCGTGTTGACTGGCGCTGCTGCTGGTTCAGTCGGTTCGACAACCACAGAGACGAAAGTCCGCGGCCTGAACTTCGGCGTTCAGCACCTGTTCTGATCTAAGGCTGGTTTAGGCCAGCTTTGAATCGAAACTTTTAAAAACCGCCCTGCTGCAAAGCTGGGCGGTTTTTTAATGTTTGAATGGTCTTGTTACTAACCTG
>JANOWB010000052.1:0-2579 GCA_031417695.1 Polaromonas sp. | reverse complement strand
GCCCATTTCGTCTTCAAGAAAATGGCGAATGCCGCGCGTGTAAGTTTCATTGGCCACGACCGCAAAGCTGGCCGTGCCAAAAAAGTCTTGGGTCACCGAGCGCCACAAGTCCCAAATCGGTTTGATGGTGGTGTGCTTTTCACGCTCAATAAAGGGCTCAGGGTCCAGCCCCAGCAATTCGCCCAGCTTGCGCAAAAACTTAGTGGTGCTGTGCAGGCCAATGGGTGCTTGCAGGTAAGGCCGCTCCAATGCCTCGCACAGCATGCGGCCGAATTCGCGGTACATGCAAATGTTGACATCGGCTTCTACCAGGCGCGACACATCAGCCAAGTGGCTACCGAGCGGGAAGACCATGTTGATCTCTGCGCCGATGCCCTGCACCAGGCGGCGAATTTCTGCCAAGTCACTTGGGCAATTGAACGTGCCGTAGCTGGGGCCAATGATGTTGACCCTTGGTTTTTCACCCGGTGCACGTTCTGCAGCTGGCTTGCGAGCCGGTACATGCTTGACGCCGTATTCTGACCACAACCAAAACATGGCGCGGTTGGCGCACTGCCACTGGTCTTCATCAATCGTGCGCGGCAAAAAGCGCTGGATGTTGGTGCCTGCTGGCGTTACGCCGCCACCAATCATTTCGGCAATCGAGCCAGTGACAACGACCGATGGCAGGTCGGGGTCAAGCGCGGCATGAGCGCGACGCATCGAGCCTTCAGTGCCTTCACGGCCCAGTTGCTCCTCAGCCAGACCAGTGACAACGATAGGCAACTCGTGTGGTGGCAACGCGTCGGTGTAATGCAGCACAGACGTGACCGGCAAATTCTCGCAACCGACCGGGCCGTCAATGACCACTTGCAAGCCTTTGATCGCGGTGAATACATACACCGCGCCCCAATAGCCGCCAGCACGATCGTGGTCTAGGACTAGCATGTCAGATCATTTCCTCAGCTTTACGCTTTTTGGCCATCTTGACGGCCAGCCTGCGTTGCTCGGCTTTGAATTCTGGGCGGTCTTGCGGGATGCCTTGCGCGGCTTCCCACACGCCGGTTGAATGACCCGTGCCAGCCGAGCCGAAAAACTCTTTCATTTGCTCGAAGCGGGCTTTGTTGCCGATTGCTGCGTTGACGACGGTAGCCAGCGACCCTGCGCCGGCTGGGCCCATCAAGGGGCGGGCTGAAATTAGATTGGTGAAATACAGCGAAGGAATCGTCAGCTCTTTGGCGGCTTGCACAATTGGCGTTGTGCCGATGGCCAGGTCGGGTTTGAACTCATGCACGGCGGCCAGGTCTTGCTCAAGCGATGCACGGAATTGCACCATCACGCCTTTGCTCTGCAGCCACTGCAAATCTGCTTCGTTCCACGCGGTGCGTGGGCAAGCGGTGCCGACGTAGCGCAGGTCAGCACCGCTTTCTATCAGCAGGCGACCCACCAGCAATTCAGAGCCTTCGTAGCCGCTCAGTGTGATGCGGCCTTTGATCGGTGTTTTGCCCAGCACTGCTTTGATTGCAGGCAAGAACTTATTTTTTGCAGCGTCAATATCAGCTTGCGCAATATTGGTCGCTTCGCCAATGGCTTGCAGCCATGCTTCGGTGCCGTCGTAGCCGACTGGCGCTGAGCCAACGACCTTGCGGCCTGCCGCATCGAACTCACGCACGCTGGCGGTGTAGAACGGGTGAATGGCAGCAACAGCAGCGCAATCCAGCGCGGCATACAACTCGCGCCACTCGCGGGTTGGCACACTTGGGCCAGCAGCCAGGCCCATGGGCTCGAGCATCATGCCAATAATCACTGGGTCAGCCGGGAACATTTCACCCAGCAACGTGATAGTCGGCTTGTCAGACTTGCCATTGCGCGGCGCCTGCACCGGGCCAGCCAGTGCCTCGGTGCGCGCGTACTTCAACATCGCGCCAGCCAGCACGTCTTTGGCTTCTGCATGCGTTGGCACACCAAAGCCTGGCACATCAATACCGATGATTCGGACGCCGTTGATTTCTTTCGGCAAAATTTGCAGTGGTACGCCGCTGGCGGTTGGTACACACAAATTGATGATGACAATCGCGTCGTACAGAGTAGGGTCAGCTTGCTGAAACACCGCTTCGCGGATGTCTTCAAACAGCTTGCCAGTTACCAACGACTCAGAGTTAAACGGCACGTAACCGACGCTGCGTTTGGCACCGTAAAAATGCGAAGTAAACGTCAAGCCGTAAACACAGCAAGCCGAGCCCGACAAAATAGTGGCGGTGCGGCGCATGCGCAAACCGACCCGCAGTGAACCAAACGCGGGGCACATGCTTTGCGGTTGGTCGTGCGGGCCGGCCTTGGGGTCTTTGGGGTAGTCCTTGGCGTACTGGTCCAGAATTTCGGACTTGCCTGCGGACTTGGCTGCCGCCAGCATCGCATCACCGCCGCTGTGGCAGCCCATACCGTCGCCTTCAAGCGCCGTGCTGATTGGCGCTGTTGGCATCGGAATGATCGGGATAACTGTGCTCATGATTTGCTTATGGAATTTCTTTTAAATTCAGACTTCGTCAAACTTCGTCATAGACGACTTCAAGCGTTTCTTTAACGGTTTCTTTTTTGCC
>JANOWB010000051.1:0-2793 GCA_031417695.1 Polaromonas sp. | reverse complement strand
TATAGTGTGTGAAGGTGAGCCGAAGCGGCATTCGCTGCGAGGATTTACCGACCTACCACAGTCAAAGTTAGCAACACATGAACAAACACCTCGGCTCAAACGAACGATACCAAATTCAAATTGGCTTAGCCCAATGCCGTCCCGTTAGTGCTATTGCACAAGACATTGGCTACAGCACAAGTACAGTGCATCGCGAGATCGCCAGAAACGGTGGAGGCGCTGGCTACGATGCCAAATTCGCCCAACAAAGAGCCAGCAGGCGCGCGGCTCGCTCACGCAACGCCAGAACGATTGCAGCCAAGACATGGCATGCGGTTGATTACTATGTGAGCCTTGCACACAGCCCAGAGCAAATAGCAGACATGCTGCCCATCAGCCACGAGACGATTTATCGTCACGTCTACCGAGATAAAAAAGTCGGTGGTTGTTTGCACCTGTTCCTGCGCAGCCAGAAGGCCTACAGAAAGCGCTGCAATGGCAGTAACCGTAACAGGCGCGGCCACATCCCCAACCAGAGATGCATCGACGAGCGGGCAGCACATATTGAATCACGCGCGCAAGTCGGTCATTGGGAGTTTGACACCATCGTCGGGCCGTTTCACGCCAGCAGCTTACTCACAGGCATTGAGCGCAAGTCGGGCTACCTGATGATGGCTTTGTTGGCCGAAGGCGGTGCTCAAAAAGCTTGCCAGGCCATGATTGAACTGCTCGGGCCCATAGCCCGTCGGGTCAAGACGGTGACTACAGATAACGGTGGTGAGTTTGCTTTGCATGAAAAGCTCGATGCTGCTGTCGGTTGCAAATCGTTCTTCTGCCGGCCGTATGCGAGCTGGCAGCGCGGCAGCAATGAAAACGCCAATGGCTTGATTCGACAGTACTTGCCTAAAAAACGAGACCTGTCGACAGTGACGCAAGATGAGATTGACTTCATAATGGCTCAGCTCAACAGCCGTCCGCGAAAAAGACTGGGATTTAAAACACCTAACCAGGTGTTCTTACAATCGCTCAAGCATGTCGCAATTCGTCGTTGAATCCAAGCAATAAATACGGGCGCGAGCAGCTTCTGAATACATAGCAGTGAATTCTCGTAAAAACCATTTGAAGTTAAACCAATGCAATCAAATCAGTCATGCCAACGTCAATACCCATTTGTGACAGCAGCGTTGTCACCTGCCCTCGGTGATGTGTTTGGTGGTTAAAAAAATGCGTCAATGCTTGCCATGCCGGGTGCACTCGCTCAACGCCTTTGGTATTGGCATAGCGCATAGTGCTGGCCAAAAATTCAAACGGCATGTCGTTCAACCACTGCTCAATGGCTGCGTCCAGCAGATCGCGGTTGTGCTTCAAGTCGGCCCACTCGGGATGCAAGTCGCTCGTGTAGTCCGAACCAAGCGGCACCGCCAGCAACTCAGGCGGCAGAGCTGCAAATTCAACTCCCTGCTTTGTAAAACGCGCCAGCCACATTTTGTCGGCCAGCACCAGGTGCGTCAGGGTGTGATGAACGGACTTGAAGAACGCACCCTTGTCGGCTTTGCGCTCTTGGTCAGTCAGCGCCTCACAAGCGTCGAAAAGGCGCTGGTTCATCCAGCGGTTGTAGCGCGCCAGCAGGCGATAACTGTCGATAAGTGAAGTTGTCATGCTCTCGGGCTCCCGGCTGAAATCAACATCAAACTGTGTCGCGTGGTGGTCTTGGCAACCAGCCCCGCACCGATACACTTCGCAGCATGAACGCAAAGCAATTTGGCGGCCCTCTGCCGTGCATACCCAGACAAAGCTTGTCATTAAAGCTGCTTACTCTAACAAGCATTGCCTACCTGGTTGGCAGTTTGTCGGCCAGTGCTCAGGTTACCCCGAGCCAGCCATCGTCGCCAACGGCCCAGCCCTGCCCAGCGGAGGTGGCCGCAGGTAGCCAATGCAAAACGGGGCGCGACAGCGCTGGTGCCTACTACTGGCTGGTGATGCCGCCGACCTGGAACGGCACGCTGGTCGTGCACGCGCATGGCGGGCCCGAACTGGGCACACCCAAACGCGAACGCGCGACTGAAGACGCCACACGCTGGGCCATCTGGTCGCGCGCAGGCTATGCCTATGCTGGCTCAGGCTTTCGTCAGGGCGGTGTGGCAGTGCGCGGTGCGGCTGAAGACTCTGATCGCGTTCGAGAGCTGTTTGTATCAAACTGGGGCCAGCCCAAAGTAACCGTGCTGCACGGGCAATCTTGGGGTGCAGGTGTGGCAGCCAGGGCAGCAGAACTTTTTGCAACTGCGAGCAGCGGAAAATCTAACTACGACGCGGTCTTGCTGACCAGCGGCGTGCTGGGCGGCGGCTCGCAGTCGTATAACTTTCGGCTGGACTTGCGAGTGATCTACCAAGCAGTTTGCAACAACCACCCAAGGCTGGACGAGCCCGCTTACCCGTTGTGGCAAGGCTTGCCACTTGATAGCGGCTTGACTCGCGCCGAGCTGGCCACACGAGTCGATGCCTGCACCGGCGTGCGCCAAAAACCTGCAGACCGCAGCTCTGCCCAACAGCGCAACCTGAAAACAATCGTTGATGTGATTCGTATCCCTGAAAGCGCCCTTATTGGCCATTTGAACTGGGCCACTTGGCATTTCCAGGACATCGTGTTCAACCGACTGAACGGTCGCAATCCGTTTGGTAATGCCAAAGTACTTTACAAAGGCTCATCAGACGACGAAGCACTGAACGCAAAGGTAGCACGCTATACCGCTGACCAAACGGCATTAAACGATTTCAGTGCCGACACCGACCCGCAAGGTCGCATCAATGTGCCTG